>DASQFA010000375.1:0-28133 GCA_035633375.1 Rubrivivax sp. | reverse complement strand
TGAGCTCCACGAAAAGCGTGATGGGCCACCTGATCGCCGCCGCCGGCGCCGTCGAAGCCGCGGTGTGCGCGCTGGCCCTGCATCACGGCACCTTGCCGGTCAACGCCAACCTGCGCGAGCCCGATCCCGACTGCGACCTGGACATCGTGCGCGACTCACCGCGCCAGCGGCGGGTGCGCATTGCGCTGTCCAACTCGCTCGGCTTCGGTGGCTCGAACAGCTGCCTGGCGCTGCGCCATGCCGACGACGCGCTGGCGCTGGCGTGGCTCGAGGCCTGAAGCCATGACGCGCAGCAGGCTTGCGCCGCGCATCCTGATCACCGGATGCGGTGCCATCTGCGGCTCGGGCCGCTCGGTCGACGAGCTGCTCGCCTCGGTTCTGGCCGGCCAATCGGCCATCCGGCCGATCGCGCAATGGGACGCTGCAGACTGGCCGGTGCGCATTGCCGCCGAGGTGCGCGACTACAACGCCGGGGCCTTGACGGGCGACCGCAAGCTGCTGAAGTACATACGGCGCGGCGACGTCTTCGGCCTGTACGCGGCCGATCGGGCCATCGAGCAGGCCGCATTCGCCGCCTGGCGATCGAGCCTGGACGAGAGCGCCGCCACGCGCTTTGCCGATTGCACCGGTGTCTTCGTCGGATCCGGCGGCGGCGGCTTCGCCAATCAGTACGACTACCTGCCGCTGATCGCTGCCGCCAAGGGCCGTCTCGACGCCTTTGGCCGCGAACTGTCGGCCACCGTCAACCCGATGTGGCTGCTGCGCTCGTTGCCGAACAACGTGCTCGGCCACATCGGCATCCGCCATGGCCTGAAAGGGCCGAACGCCTGCATCACCCATCACAGCGTGAGCGGGCTGTTGGCGCTGTCCGAAGCGGCAGAGGCCTTGCGCGCCGGCGAATGCCAGCGCGCCGTGGTGGCGGCGCACGATGCGCCGATCGAGCCGCAGATGCTGCTGTACTACCACCAGGCGGGCTTGCTGTCACCGCATGCGCTGAGGCCCTTCGATGCACGCCATGACGGCAGCGCCATGGGCGAAGGCGCCGCGGCACTGACCCTGGAAACCGAAGAGGCGGCGCAGCTGCGCGGCGCGCACGTGCTTGGCGAAGTGCTGGGCAGCGGCAGCGGCAGCGACGCGCTCGGGCTGTTGCCGGTGCGCGACGATGGCGACGCGCTGGCGCGCGCCATCGAAGCCGCCCTCGCGGCGTCGGGCCTCGGCGCGGCAGACGTCGGCATGGTCGTGGCCCACGGCAACGGCACGCGCAACTCCGATGTCTCCGAGGCGCGTGCGCTGGCACGCGTGTTCGGCCACGACATGCCGCCGGTGACCGCCTTCAAGTGGGCCTTCGGCCACCTGCTCGCGGCTGCAGGCCTGATCGAAGCCGTGCTCACCGTGGCGGCGCTGCGCGCCAGGTCGGTACCGGGCATTGCTGCGCTGCGCGACATCGACCCGGATTGCGGCACGCTCAACGTGGCTTCTGCGCATCGCCCGCCGAGAAGTGACATCGCACTCATCGTCGCGCGCGGCTTTGGTGGCACCAACGCCGCCTGCGTGCTGCGCGCGGCGCCCGCGTGAACGCCGCGCCGCCCGCACCTCCCCTGTCCGAAGGCGCCGCGCGCTGTGGCGTGGATGTGGTCGATATCCCCCGCATTGAGCGGCTGCTTGCCGAAACACCCACCACAGACCTGGGCCAGTTCTTTTCCGCGCAGGAACTGCACGATGCCGGCGACGGCCCCGGTCGCGCGGCCAGCCTGGCGGCACGTTTTGCCGCAAAGGAAGCCTGCGTCAAGCTCTTCCCGCGCGAAGCCGCGCTCGGCGCGATCGGCACGATCGACTTCTCGATCGTGCGCGACGGCTATGGTGCACCCGGCGTGGCGCTGAGCGAGGCGGCGCAGATTGCACTGGGCCGCAACCGCTTCAGCGACATCCGCGTGTCGTTGACGCACGACCGGAGCCAGGCCACCGCCGTGGCCATGGCCATGGCCATGCCGCAGCGTGCCGCACCGTCGCGCGCGGCGAGGCTGTTGTATCGGCTGCTGCCCTTGCGCCGCTCGGTGGTGCTGGGCAACCTGCGCCGCGTCTATGGCGAAACCGTCGACGAGGCCGAGATCACGCGCCTGGCACAGGCGCACTATGGCCATCTCGGCCGCTTGCTGTGGGAGTTCCTGTGGTTCCCGTGGCTGTCGCGCGCCCGGCGTCTGGCGATGGTGCGCGTGGAGAACCTCGACGCGCTGCTCGAGGCGCATGCGCTGGGTAAGGGCGTGCTCATCCTGACTGGCCATTTCGGCAACTTCGAGGTCTCGACCAACGCCGGGCTGACGCAGTTTCCCGAAGCCAGGGGACGCTTCCATTTCGTGCGCCGGCCGATCCGGCCCGCCTGGCTGGACGCGTTGGTGACGCGCCGCTTTCGCCGGGCCGGGTTTGGCGTTTTGCCCAAGCGCGGTGGCCTGGAGGCCATCCTCGATCGGCTGGAGCATGGCGACCTGGTGGTCTTCCCCTTCGACCAGCATGCGCAGCGCAAGGAAGGCGTGCGGGTCGAGTTCTTCGGCCACCCGGCCGGCACCTTCCGCAGCCTGGCGGTGATCGCGCTGAGCACCGGGGCACCGGTGGTGCCGGCGTCGAGCTGGCGCGAAGCCGATGGCCGGCATGTGCTGCGCTTCGAATCGCCTCTGGACGCCGTGGAGCATGGCGACGTGAACGAGGCCATTCGCCTGGCCACGCGCAGCTACAACCGCGCGCTCGAGCGCCTGATCGTGCGCCGCCCCGAACAATGGTGGTGGGTGCATCGGCGCTGGAAGCCCTGGCCCGAGCGTAAGCGCTGAGGCCAGCATCGTGCGCGCAGGCCCTAGCCCAAGTTTGTCAACGGCCCCAACCAACCCAAATGAAATCAACAACTTAGAGCGGCATTTCGGCGCGTATGGCACTACGTCTGTGCAGTTGCCCCCCGGCTGTTGAGCCCGCTCACGCGGGTGCCTCAGACCAGCACGCGATGGGTGCGACCCGGGTTGGGTTCGAGCTTGAGGATGGTGCCCAGCGTTTGATGCCGTGGCTTGGCTCGCGTGGCCTTGCGCACGTGCACGGTGCGGCCATCGCGGCGCTGCAGGGTGACGGTGACCCGGCGCTGCGTGGCCATCGTCTGACGCAGGGTGTTCCAGCTGTCGTTGATGCCCTGGGCCTTGAGTTGCAAGCGCAGTGTGTGTACGAAGTGATAGGCCAGCACGCTGATGAACAGATGCCCTTCGACACGACGATCGATTCTGTGGAACACCGGGCGCAGACCCAGGTCGGTCTTCAGTGAGCGGAACACCGACTCCAGCTCGGTGAGCATGATGTAGGTGCGCCACAGCGTGGCGTTGTCCTGGTCGACCAGCGTGGTGCGCAGGCAGTACACACCTGGATGCGCAGCCGCGCTGCCGGGCTTGATGTTTTTGACCCAGGTGATGGCGGTCACGTGCTTGCCCTCAGCGTCGGTGCTCACCGTGATCTCGTAGTACTGCGCGGCGCGCGCGAAGCGCTGCTTGGCGCGGCCCCAGGCGCTGCATGAAGGTACCCACGTCCTGCGTGCTCGTCTTGCCCTTTGGCTTGGTCAGGCTGGCCTGCAACTTCACCAGGGCGGCCTCCAGGCCACTGGCCTTGGCGGTGTCGATGGCGCGGTCCTTTTCCTCGCGCGCCGGTGAGTGGCAGTACAGCAGCACCTCGCCCTGGTCGTCAGCGCTGTGCACGCGCTGCAGCTTGATCGTCACATCGCCGGCCGATTGCACCTCGGTGGCTTGGGTCGGGTCGAACTGACGCTCGCGCAGCTTGGACACGACCACGTAGTGATAGCCCTGCTCGCGCAGCCACGTCAGATTGGCCTGAGCGGCGATGCCCGCATCCATCACCACCGTGGCGCCGGGGGCGGCGTCCAGGCCCGTGAGCATGCCTTTGAGCGTGGCCGGCTCGCTGGCGTTGCCGGCGAAGAACTGCACGCGCCGCACGAAGCCGCTGGCGTCCAGCGCCATCGCCAACGTCACCAGCGGACAGTCGCTGCGGCACTCCTTGCTGTGGCCGCGCTTGGCTTTGCTCACCCCGGCGGCCACGCCCTCGAAGTAGGTGTTCGTCAGGTCGTACAGGGTGATGGTCGGTGACCCCAAGCCGAACATCGATCGCGCCTTACCGAACAAGTGCTCTTGCAAGGCATCGCGGTGCTTGTAGAGCAGGTCCGAGGCACGGTACAGGCAGTTCAGGTCCATCGCCTGGAATTCGTAGTCGATGAGCTCGCCCAGGGCCGAGGTGTCTTTCAGCCAGGCGTGCGTGGCCAGCTCGCTGCCCGGCTGGGCCATGCGCCCAACGATGTTGCCCACGGCTGCGGCGATCTGCGGGCGGTTCAGGCCCAACTCGCTGCGCTTGTCCTGCAGGCCGCATTGGCGCATCGCCGCCAGCACAGCGTGCTCGACGCCCACGCTGCGCGGATCGACCAGCTCCAGCGAGTCCAGATCGACCTCCTGGTAGCGGGCGACTTCGCCCTCATCACTGGTCGGGCTGGCCGGGCTGCTGGGTGGGCTGGCAGCAGAGCCGGGAGCAGGCTCGACAGCAGGCTCGGCAGACGCTGCGGCAGCGGGAACGGCGCGCGCCTTGGGCGCCGCGCCCAGGCTGGGCACGGCCGGCTTGCGCGCAATGATCTGGGCTGCAAAGCGTTGCGCGAAGGCTTGCACCTCCTCGGGCAGCGTCGCCTCCAGCATCGAACGCTGCCCGCGCACCAACTCGTCGATGCGCTGCGCCAGCGCGGGCCACTGCGCCTGCGGCAGCTCGAAGTGGCTGCCCAGGTTGAGCACCGTGGTCTGCCTGATGGCGTTGCCCACCCGGGCGCTGTGCACCAAGCGGTAAGTGACGTAGGGCTCGCCCGAGATGCGACTGCGGGTCTGGGTGCGGCGAATGAACGTGCACGGGATGGTGCACGAAAAGCAACGCTTTGGAGCAAGCCGTCTAAACTATTATGGCACTACATTTCGCCGCCGAACTGAAACTCAATGCTGACAAGGGCTTGCAGCGTGCGAGGGTCGGAAATCGGCGGAAAGATGACAAAGACGGGCTAAGGCGCCGGCTTCCGCGGCGCGGTGCTGGTTCAGCGCGCCAGCATGCGCGCCAGGTCGAGCAGTCCCATGTCCAGCGGCTTGGTGCGGTTGACGACCTCGGCCAAGGGCGTGGCTTGCACCGTGTTGCCTATCAGTCCGACCACCACGCCGTGTGCACCACGCTCCAGGTGCTCTACGGCGGCTGCGCCAAGGCGCGTGGCGAGCATGCGATCGGTGACGCCGGGGGCGCCACCACGCTGCACGTGGCCCAGCTTGCACACGCGCATCTCGAAGCCCAGGCGGGATTCGTGCGCCTTGAAGTACTGCGACAGGGCGTCGGCGTTGTAGGCCGCGCCTTCGGCCACCACCACCAGCGCATGCGCCTTGCCACGCTGGTAGGCAGCGTGGATGTCGGAGGCCACGGCTTCGGGTTCGGACGGCGCCTCGGGCACGCAGATGAACTCGGCGCCTCCGGCGATGCCGACCATCGCGGCCAGGTAGCCGCAGTCGCGCCCCATCACCTCGACGAGGAAGCCGCGCTGGTGCGAGGAGGCGGTGACACGCAGGCGATCCACCGATTCCAGCGCCACGTCGATGGCCGTGGTGGCGCCGATGGTGATGTCCGAGCCGAGCAGGTCGTTGTCGATGGTCGAGGCCACGCCGACCACCGCCAGGCCCTTTTGCGAAAGCGCATAGGCGCCACATTGCGAGCCGTTGCCGCCGATGACGACGAGCGAGCCGATGTCCTGCCGGGACAACGCGCGCAGCGCCTTGTCCTGGCCGGCATCGGTGCGCAGTTCGGCACATCGCGTGGTGCCCAGGATCGTGCCGCCCAGGGACAGGATGCCGCCCACCTCGCGCGGGCCGAAGGGCACCAGCTCGCCGGCAATCAGGCCGGTGTAGCCGCCGCGCACGCCGAAGACCTCGTAGCCGGAGGCCAGGCCGCTGCGCGTGACGCTGCGGATGGCCGCGTTCATGCCCGGTGCATCACCGCCGCTGGTCAGGACTGCCAATCGTTTCATGCTTGAAGCTCCTCTTGTTGCCAGCCGAAGCCTAACCCGCCGCGAATCACCCCGCCGCGGAATGCGCAGATGTTGGCCCCGGAGGCGCCGCACCGACTTGACCCGCATCAACTTCGCGGCGCCGCGCAGGCCTTGCCGGGCGCGGCACTCAGCGGCCTGCGGCGCAGCTGACTCGCCGCCGCGGCGACAATGCGGCGGCCCATGAACATCGGCATCGTCTACGCCAGCCTGGCCTTCGTCATGTGGGGCCTGTTCCCGCTGTACTTTCGACAGATCGCCTCGGTACCGCCGCTGGAGGTGGTGCTGCATCGCTCGGTATGGTCCCTGTGTTTCGTGCTTGGCGTGCTCGCCGTGCTGCGCCGCTGGGGCTGGATGCGCGAACTGGCCGCGCAGCCGCGTCGCCTGGGGCTGTTCGCGATCAGTGCGCTGCTGCTGTCGGGCAACTGGCTGATCTATGTCTTCGCGGTGCAGAGCGGGCATGTCATCGACGCCAGCCTGGGCTACTTCATCAACCCGATCGTCAACGTGCTGCTCGGCGTACTGGTGCTGCACGAGCGGCTGCGCCGGGTGCAATGGGCCGCCGTGGGCCTGGCCTTGTTCGGTGTGCTCTGGCTCACGGCCACGGCCGGCCGACTGCCCTGGATCGCCCTGCTGCTGGCCGTCAGCTTCGGGCTGTATGGCCTGATGCGCAAGACCGCCTCGCTCGGTGCGCTGGAAGGCCTGGCGCTGGAGACGATGTGGCTGGCCCCGCTGGTGCTGCCCTTGCTGGCCTGGTGGACCTTGCGCGGCAGCGGCGCGATGGCAAGGGGTGACCTCGCACTGGATGCCTGGCTGGTGATCGGCGGGCCCCTGACCGCCCTGCCGCTGCTGCTCTTCGCCGCCGGGGCACGGCGCTTGCCGCTGACCACCCTCGGCCTGCTGCAGTACCTGTCGCCGACGATCCAGCTCGGCCTGGGTGTGTGGGTCTTCGCCGAGCCCTTCGACCGCACGCGTCTGGTGGGCTTCGCCTTCATCTGGTCGGCGCTGGCGCTGTACTCGCTGGACGGCTGGCGCCGCGCGCGTACCAGCTTCGTGGCGCCGGCTTGAGCAGTAGCCCCGGTGGTGCCAGGGCACGGCCCGCGGAGGTTGCTGCGTCGAGCCGCTGCTCCGAAGCTCGGCGCTGTCGGTGGGACCGGCACCGGCGTACGCATCACGGGGTCAGTTGCAGACCGCGCCGCCTTCTCGCCGCCGCCTTTGGCAAGGGTGATCGGCTCGAAGGACACCATGGTCCCACAGCCGGCCGCAAGCACGACGGCCAAGTTGCTGGGCCGCATGTCGACGATGGGCTTGCCATGGCGGCCGAGTTCGGGTGGTCCAGGAATGCGACGACGCGGACGCGGCGGCACTGCGGCCTGATCGAAGATGCCGGACTTCGGCACGCGACGGGCTGGGATCGTCGGGCGCGGGTTCCGTTCAGTGGCCGACTTCCGCACCACGGCAAGCGCCATCGGCCTGCCCAGAAAGCCATCCCATGGTTCAAAATCGGGTCGACCGCGTTGCTGGCTCGACCCGGTCCACCCGAGAAAACCGCCGCGGCAGACTATTTTGGTAGACCTCATGCGCCTGTTCGATCCATTCCTCGGCTTCGGTGCGCGTGCACTCTTGATCGCCATCCTGACACTGCTGCCCGCGCATCTGGCCACGGCCATGGCTGCGGCCGGCGTGACGATTGCCGGTGGTGCGCTGTACTACAAGCCGGGCTGGCCGGGCTTTCGCCACGGTTACCCGGTGATGTATCCGCTGTACCTCTACCCTGGCTCATGTTTGGCCTTTGGCGGCTGCACGGGTGTGCAGTGGGAGGACGGCCTGTTGCCGCGGCGTCCCGTCGCGCCGGATCCGCCGGGCCAGGCCGCACTGGAGGCTGCGGCAGCCTCGCGCAACCCCTGGGGCCATGCCGACAAGCTCCCGCCGCCCACGGCGCAGAGCCAGATCCAGCCCGAATACCTCAACGCCAGCACGCTGCGCCAGGAACTCGCCTGCAGCGCAGACAACCCCTTGGGTAGCGGCTGTCTACTGGCTGAGCCATAGGCCTGGACTGAACGCGCCGGACGATGCGCCAAGCGTCGGGGCTCGTGACCGCGGCGGGGTCAGGCGCTGAGGACACGCAACGACATCGGCAGCAGGTTCACCGGTGTACCTTCGTGCGGCGCAAGCCGGTATTCGCGCCTGGGGTGCCCCGGCCTGCCAATGTCGCAGCCCTTGCAGTCTTGTCGCCGATGCCGTGGCCGGCACCTGTAAATGCAAATGGGCCGGCTCCTTTTGAGAGCCGGCCCTTGCAAATCATGTGGTCGGGGCGAAAGGATTCGAACCTTCGACCCTCTGGTCCCAAACCAGATGCGCTACCAGGCTGCGCTACGCCCCGAACAGGCGCGCATTGTAGCGGCTGCGGTTGCCTGACCACGCCTCGCGGGATGCTGCGGCCGACCACGCCCGAGCATCGCGCACGGTTTGGGCCAAGGCGGCGCCGGGATCATCGGCAACTTGTGCACTGCGCGCAGTGGCGCGGGCCGCTTCGGGCGACCCAGGATGTCTCACTCGGCCACCACGTCGGGAGCCGGCAGTCGCAACTGCTCGCAAATCGCCATGCATTGGCGGATGTGCTGCTCGCACACATAGCGCAGAGCGCCGTAGGTCAGCACGGCCGACAGCCCTTGCCCGGCGATGGGCACGTACTTCACTGCCTGCTGTGCGCTCAGGCGCACGCCCACCATGCGCAACATGGCCATGACCAGCTCGCGCGTGACGAGCCGGCCCACGAGCATCGTGCCACCGGCCGTGATGGCCTTGAACACGACCAGGCGGCGATCCGGCGCCAGGCGTTCCACCTGCTCGGCGCTGAGGCCGAAGGTGCGGTTGATGTCGGGCAGCAGCTTCATCAGCACACCCACGTTGGTGGCCCAGTCGAGCCCCGGGATCGGCACCACCGCCACACCGGCTGCGAACAAGGCGCGCCGAGACACCAGACGGCGGCTGTCGCGCGCTGCGGCTTCGATCTGCTCGGGCGTGGACGGCACCACGTCCCATTCGGCGATCTGCTTCATGCGCTCAGGCCGCCTGCGCCATGAGCACGATGCCGTCGGCATCGGCCACCAGCCAATCGCCCGGCCGCACCCACACGCCGCGCATTTGCAACACCACGTCGCGTTGTCCCTGCTCGCGCCGCTCGGTCGGCAGCGGCATGGCGGCCAATGCGCGGATGCCTACATCGCACTGCGCCAGTTCGGCCACGTCGCGCACCGCGCCGTCGATCACCAGGCCGGCCCAGCCGTTCCTGGCCGCCGCCGCACCGAGGTTGCCCCCGAGCAGCGCCCGGCGCAGCGAGCCTGCGCCGTCCACCACCAGCACCCGGCCCTGGCCGGGCGATTCGACGGCGGCCTTGAGCATCGAGTTGTCTTCGAAGCATTTCACCGTGCTCACCGGACCGTGAAAGGCCAGGCGACGGCCGAAGTCACGGAACACCGGCGGCAGTACGCGAAAGTCACCGTCCGTGTCGCCTTTGTGGGCATCGCACAGGTCGCAGGTGGCCGGGATCTTGTCGCTCATGCAGTTCTCCAGTTCGACGATGGGTGCCTTTATAGCTCTTCGGGCAGGAACGCTTCGTGCAAAAGCTCGGCCACCCTTACACCCGCGCGTGCCCGAGATGATCCACGACCACCACTGAACTGGCGTACCGCGGCAGCGCTCAGCCTGCTCAGACTGCAGGCACCGGGCGAGCGCGTGCAGACGCGCCGGTGGGCCGGCGCAGCGGGTTCCACAGAGTCTTTCCCGCCGCTGCCGGCGTCGTGAGCCGTGGGTGTCGCTTGCGCTGCGTGTCGAACCGGCAAGCGCCGGGTCAGGCGGGCGCTGACTGTCGGCGCAGCGCGGCCTCGCGCAGCGCGGTCAATGTGCTGCGGGTGGTGCTCACGTCGACGTCGAGCCGCACATGGATCAGTGTCGGCCGGTCGGCCGCCAGCGCCGCAGTGAACGCGCTCTCGAATTCCGCGGTGGCCTGCACCCGATGGGCTTGCCAGCCATAGGCGCGCGCCAGCGCGGCAAAGTCCGGGTTGACGATGTCGCTGCCACTCACCCGGCCTGGATACTCGCGCTCCTGGTGCATGCGGATGGTGCCGTAGCTGCCGTTGTCGACGACGATACTGATCAGCTTGCCGGCACCGCGCCCGGCACCGTAGCCGGTGGCGGTGGCCAGCTCCTGCCCGGTCATCAGGAAGTCGCCGTCGCCGGCCACATTCAGCACCGTGCGTTGCGGGTACAGCAGCGATGCCGCCACCGCAGCCGGCAGGCCGTAGCCCATTGCGCCGGAGGTCGGCGCGAGCTGCGTGCGGCCGTGGTGCTGCAGGCCGTGGTAGCGCACATAGCGGTGAAGCCAGCCGCTGTAATTGCCGGCGCCATTGGTGTAGACGGTGTCGGCCGGCGCCAGGCGCTGCACCGTCTGCATCACGACGGCGACATCCATCGGCTCGACCGGCGCTGCGTCATGGTTGGCCTGGTAATCGGCGTGCGCGGCCCGGGACCAGGCCGCCCACGGCACGGTCGGCGGCGCGGCCAGCGTCTCCAACGCCTTGGCCGCGCAGGCCATAGACGCCTGCAGCAGCAGGTCGGCGGCATACACCCGGCCCAGTTCCTCGGGCCCGGCATGCACATGCACCAGCTTCTGGTGCGGCCGCGGCACCTGCAGCAGTGTGTAGCCGCCTGTGGTCATCTCGCCCAGCCGCAGGCCCACGGCAATGATCAGGTCGGCCTCGCGCACGCGCTCGGCGAGCTTCGGATTGATGCCGATGCCCACGTCGCCGGCATACAGCGCATGGCGGTTGTCGAAGGTGTCCTGGAAGCGGAAGCCACATCCCACTGCCAACTGCCAGTTCTCGGCAAAGCGCTGCAGCGCACTGCAGGCCTGGGCATCCCACTGGCTGCCGCCGGCGATGAGCAGCGGGCGCTGCGCGGCCAGCAGCATGGCGCGCAGGTCGCGCAGCGCGCCCGGCGCTGGCCAGGCCAATGCGGGCAGCGCGCGCGGCAGCACCGGCGCCGCGGTGGGCGTGGTGAGCATGTCTTCAGGCAACACCAGCACGACAGGACCCGGGCGCCCCTGCAGCGCGGTATGAAAGGCGCGCGACACATACTCCGGCAGCCGGTCCGCGCTGTGCACCTCGCCCACCCACTTGGCCATGCCCAGCGTGCCGGGTCCGAACATCTGCCGGTAGTCGAGCTCCTGGAAGGCCTCGCGGTCGCGCTGGTCGCTAGCCACCTGGCCGACGAACAGCACCATCGGCGTCGAATCCTGGAAGGCGGTGTGCAGCCCGATGCTGGCGTTGCTGGCCCCAGGCCCGCGTGTGACGAAGCAGATGCCGGGGCGGCCGCTGAGCTTGCCCTGCGCTTCGGCCATGAAGGCAGCGCCGCCTTCCTGCCGGCAGGCGATGAAGCGGATGCGCTCGCTATGCTGGTGGAATCCGTCCAGCACCGCCAGGTAGCTTTCGCCAGGCACGCCAAAGCAGGTATCGACACCCTGGGCGATCAGCGCTTCGACCAGTGCGTGGCCTGCGGGTCGTGCGGTCATGCGTGTGTCTCCATGCAGGCCGCCTCGACAGGGCAGACCGGACATGCATTATGCGAAGCATGGCGGCGACAGGATTGCGCAGCGTGTCGAGCACGGCTCAACCGAACTGCGGTAAAAGCTCACCCGTGACCCCGAAGCGCGAAGTCCTGATCCTCATGGCCTGGCTGGCTGCCGCCTTGCTGCTGGCCGCCCTGACCTGGCGCGTGCAGGCCGCGACTGGGCAGATGGCCGCCGATCACTATGGGGTCGAACTGGTGGCTGCGCTACGTTCCGAGCCGTTGACGTCCCTGATGCGAAGCTTGCATGCCGTGCAGGGCAAGCTCGTTGCCGCCGGCATCGTGCTTTGGGCGGCCGTGCTGGTGCGGCGCCGGCTCTGGCGATCGCTGGTGTTGCTGCTCACCATGGTGCCTTTGGGCATGCTCGCGAACAGTGGTCTGAAGTTGCTGGTCGAGCGTCCGCGCCCCGGGGCTTGACGCGGCCGTCGGGTCGCACGGCTTCTCCTATCCCAGCGGCCATGCGGTCGCGATCACGCTGGTTTGCGGCTATCTGGTGGTCCAGACCTTCCGCCACACGAGCCAGTGGCCATGGCGCATCGCGGCGCTGGCCTGCGCCTTGGCCGTGGTCGGGCTGGTGGCCTTCAGCCGTGTCTACCTGGGGGTGCATCATCCGAGCGACGTGGTGGCGGCAGTGCTGCTGGGCGTGGCGTGGCTGGGCATTTGCCTGTCCGGGGCGCTATGGCTGGATCGTTCAGCTCGGTCCGCGGTGCGCTGATCCGGGAACAGGGTTTATGCGGTACAAGCCCGTTCAACAGGCAGTTAATCATCCGGCATGCCCTGTTCGACCCCCACCGAAGGCCGCCCGTGCGACGCCGACCGCTCGCAGAAGGACATCCTCGACGCCGCGCTGGCCGAGTTTGCCGAGCACGGCCTGGGCGGTGCGCACATGGACCGGATTGCCGAGCGCGCCGCGGTCGACAAGCAGGTCATCGACTCCTGCCTTGAACACGAGGAAAGCCCCGGCTTCTTGTTCGATAGCTATGGCTATGGGCCTGCGCACCCGGAAAACACTGTCCTCGCTGGGGCCAGATTTCGCTTCGCCGCCCCAAGCCCGGCAGGCCCCTACACCGCGGCGCCCGCCAGCACGGTGCGCCGCACGCGCCGCACGTTGAAGGCGCTGACGACGAGCACGCCTTGCAGACACGCCAGCGCCAGCCACACGCCGCGCCAGGCCTGGTGGTCCATCAAGGTGCCGATGAGCAGTGGCACCACGGCCTGGCCGATGTCCAGCCCACCGTAGACCACGCCATAGACGCGGCCGGTGGCGTTGTCGGGCGCGGAGCGCTTGACCAGCAGGTCGCGCGAGGGGCCGGCCATGCCGGAGACGAAACCCATCACACCGAACAGCACCGGCACCGCCAGTGCCGCCAGGCTGCCGAAGCCCAGCCACAGCGCCACGCACGCGGCCAGCCCGAATGAGACACCGACAATGCGCTCGCAGCGCTCGGGGTCGGAGGCCAGGAATCCGCCGAACGCCATGCCCGCGGCGCTGCACAACATGTAGATGCTCAGGCACAGCGCCACCAGGTGCGTCGGCACGGCGTGCAACTCGCGCGCCGCCTGCGGCGCGAAGGTCTGCACGACTGACAGCGCACCGGCGTAGAAGAAGAAGAATGCGAAGCACATCCACACCGCGGGGATCTTCAGGAAGTCGAACTTGCCTTCCTCGTCGACCGCGCCATGGGCCGACGCGGGCAGTGGCTGCAATGCCAGATCATCGCGCTTGAACCAAAGCACCGCCATCACCGCGAACACCAGCGCCGCCGCGCACAACAGGGCCACGCGCCACGAATAGGCCAGGGTGATCGGCACCAGCATCAGCGGCGCCAGGGCCCAGCCCAGGCTGCCGGTGATGCCATGCACGCTGTAGGCATGGCCAAGGCGTGCCTTGCCGATCTTGCGGTTCAGCAAGGTGTAGTCGACGGGGTGGAACACGCCGTTGCCGGTGCCGGCGATGACCGAGAAGAAAGCCAGCATCCAGTAACTCTGGCTCGCGGCGAAACCCAGTGCCGCCACGCCCAGCAGCGCCAGCCCCGCAAACAGGATCGGCCGCGGCCCGTAACGGTCGACCCAGAAGCCCGAAAGCGCCTGCACGCCGCAGGAGACGACGAAGAAGATCGTCAGCAGGAAACCCAGCTGCGCATAACTCACCGCGAAGGCCTCACGCAGCCACGGGAACAGCGGTGCCAGCAGCAACTGGCTGAAATGGCTGATGCCATGCGCCAGGCCCACCAGGCCGATGACGGTGGCGTCCTTGCGCAAGGGTGATGCAGGCAGGGCCAGCGAGGTCATGAAGGCGGGCTTCGCGTTTCGACGCTGCTGCGGCAGGCCGCGCGGGGTGCTTGGGAGCGGGGATCATGCCACGCCCGCCCGCCTGGGCTACGATGCTTGTTTGTTCGACTTCACCGCCCAGGACCCGCCGTGGACAACGTGCTGTACGACTTTACCCGCCAGGACGCGAGCGGCGCGTCCTGCACGGCGCATGCCTGGGCCAAGGTACCGGCGCTGCTGAGCCCGGCGCAGCGCGTCGATGCCAAGGCACGCGCCGCCGAGCTGTTGAAGGCGCACGACGCCGTGCTCGTGGCCCACTATTACGTGGACGGCGACCTGCAGGACCTTGCGCTGGAGACCGGCGGCTGTGTGGCCGATTCGCTGGAGATGGCGCGCTTCGGCCGCGACCATGCGGCGAAGACGCTGGTCGTCGCCGGTGTGCGCTTCATGGGCGAGAGCGCGAAGATCCTTTCGCCGCACAAGCGCGTGCTGATGCCCGACCTGGACGCCACCTGCTCGCTCGACCTGGGCTGCCCCGCGGACGAGTTTGCTGCCTTCTGCGATGCGCACCCGGATCGCAAGGTGGTGGTGTATGCCAACACCAGCGCCGCGGTGAAGGCACGTGCCGACTGGATGGTCACCAGCTCGTGCGCGCTGGCCATCGTGCAGCACCTCAAGGACCAGGGCGAGAAGATCCTCTGGGCGCCCGACCGGCACCTGGGACGCTACATCCAGGAGCAAACCGGCGCCGACATGCTGCTGTGGAACGGCGATTGCATCGTGCACGACGAGTTCAAGGCGCTCGAACTGGAACTGCTGCGCAAACAGCATCCGCGCGCGATGGTGCTGGTGCATCCGGAGTCGCCCGAAGGCGTGGTGCGCCAGGCACATGTCGTGGGCTCGACCTCGCAGCTATTGAAGGCGGTGATCGACGGCACCGCGCAGGAGTACATCGTGGCCACCGACAACGGCCTGATGCACCGCATGCGCCAGCTGGCACCGGGCAAGACGCTGCTCGAGGCACCCACCGCCGGCACCGGCGCCACCTGCAAGAGCTGCGCGCATTGCCCCTGGATGGCGATGAACGCACTGCAGGGCGTGGTCGGCTGCCTGAACACCGGCAGTGGCGAAATCCAGGTCGATGAACTGGTGCGCTCGCGCGCCTTGGGCTGCATCGAGCGCATGCTCGATTTCGTCAAGCGCCATCCGCAAGCCATCGCCCAGCCGCGCCAGGGCTTCGTGCCGAACATCGGTGTGGCCTGATGAAGTTCGACAGCAACGAAACGCTCGACCAGGCGCGCGCACGCAACATCCACGACGCGCTGCTCGAAGACCTGGGCACGGGCGACTGGACCGGCCTGTTGGTGCCCGAGGCGCGGCGCATCCGCGCCCAGGTGCGTGTGCGCGAGGACGCCGTGCTGTGCGGCCGCGACTGGTTCGACGGCGTGATGGCCGCGCTGGACCCGGCCGCCCGCGTCGACTGGCAATATGCCGAAGGCGCGGACATGGCGGCCGACCACATCGTCTGCCGCATCGACGCCGACGCTCGCGCGCTGCTGTCGGCCGAGCGGCCGGCCTTGAACTTCCTGCAACTGCTCAGCGCCACCGCGACGGTGACGCGCCGCCATGTGCAGGCCATCGAAGGCGCGTCGCCCAACCCCACGGGCTGCGCCATCCTCGACACGCGCAAGACCATTCCCGGCCTGCGCCTGGCACAGAAGTACGCGGTGCGCGTCGGCGGCGGCGCAAACCAGCGCCTGGCGCTGTGGCACGGCATCCTGATCAAGGAGAACCACATCGCCGCCGCCGGCGGCGTGCCGCAGGCGATGCGCCAGGCGCTGGCGCTGAACGCGGGCGTCGAGATCCAGATCGAGGTGGAAAATCTCGATCAACTTCAACAGGCGCTGCAGGCCGGCGCCAGCAGCGTGCTGCTCGACAACTTTGCGCTGGGCGAGGTACGCGATGCGGTCGCCATTGCAGCGGGCAAGGCACTGCTCGAGGTATCGGGCGGCGTGACCCTCGAGCGTCTGCGCGAGATTGCCGCAACGGGCGTGGACCGCATCTCCATCGGCAGCCTGACAAAGGATGTTCGCGCCATCGACTATTCGATGCGCGTGCTCGGCTGATTCGCGTTCAGCCCACGGGGCTCAAAGGGGTTTGCTTCCAGCAGGCTGAGCCTTCGATGGATGGGCCGGTGACGGCTCGTAGCGCTTCTTCGTGGCCGCGCGCATTGCGGTCCTTCGCTTCAACCCTTTGCGCAGCTGGGCCGGCATTCCTGCCGGCGCGGCACTCACTGCTTGGCCTTGGCCTCGTAGGCGGCAATCGCCTTCTTCAGCATTTCATACTCCTCACAACTGAAGAAGCAAATCTTGTTCAGCGCCGCCAGGTGCTCCTTCGCCTTGGCCGGGTTGTTGACCATCAGGTAGGCCTCGCCGATGTACTCGTGTGCACCGCGGTGCTTGGGGTCGATGCGCAATGCCTCGTTGTAGTGCGTGAAGACGAGCTGCATGTCCGGGTTGGCGCCCTTGCGGATCGAATAGGCATACAGGTTGTTTAAGTCGGCATTGCCCGGTTCACTGGCCAGTGCGGCCTTCAGCGTGCGTTGCGCGCCAGCGTAGTCAGCCGCGGCAAATGCGGCCTTGGCCAATGTCACGGCCGGTGTCTCGGCCTTGCCGGCGGCCGACCAGCCCGGAGTTGTGCCGGTGCTCGGGCTGGGGCTTTCCCCGCCCGCTGCGCCTGCCAGGGTGGCAGCGCACAGCAAGCCCGCGCCCAATGTCAGAAAGATGAAGTTCATGCCGGCCTCTGGAAGCGGTTGTGCAAGACGCCATGCTACGCAATCGCGGCCAGAACGCAGCGCTAACATCGCCTTGTCCACCCACGCCCTGTGCCCATGAACCCCGCCATCGAGACCTGCCTGCGCGCCGCCACCGCCGTGCCCGAGCGCCGCCGTGTGGTCGACGGAAGGCCGCGTTGGCGCGAGGGCAGCGCATGCGCCCCGACGACGGCGGCGCAGGCCCTGCTGGGTGGCTTCGACGCCGACCGCGTGGCCTGGGCCTTTGCCGCCGGCTGCGAGGCGGCTATACGCGCCCTGCTGCCGGCCTGGCAGGCTCCGCAGTCCGCCGCGCCCAGCTGACATGCAGCTGCGGCAGATCCTCTTCAGCCAGGGCTTCGGCACGCGCCGCGAGTGCGATGCATTGATCGGGCATGGGTTGGTGCAGGTGGCAGGCGAAGTACGCGACGACCCGCACGCCGACATCGCCACCGACGGCCTGGTGTTCAGCGTGCGCGGCCAGCCCTGGCCCTTCCACGAGAAGGCTTTGCTGATGATGAACAAGCCGCCGGGTTATGAATGCTCGCGCAAGCCGCGGCATCACCCCAGCGTGCTCAGCCTGCTGCCGCCGCCGCTGCGCCTGCGCGACGTGCAGCCCATCGGCCGGCTGGACGAAGACACGACCGGTTTGCTGCTGTTCACTGACGACGGTGCGCTGATCCACAAGCTGACCTCGCCCAAGTGGCATGTGCCGAAGGTCTATCTGGTGGGCTGCGCCGAGGCCGTGAACGAACGCCAGATCACGCAGCTGCTCGGTGGGGTGGTGTTGCACGACGACCCCTTGCCGGTGCGTGCAGCGGCCTGCGAGAAACTTGACGAACACCAGCTGCGCCTGACCCTGACCGAGGGCAAGTACCACCAGGTCAAGCGCATGGTCGCGGCGGTCGGCAATCACGTGAGCAGCTTGATGCGCAGCGAGTTCGGTGCGCTTCGCCTGCCCGCCGATCTGCAGGCCGGCCAATGGCACTGGGTCGAGCGCCGCGAGATCGCCCCCGACCTTTGACGCCCGGCACGCGTGCACAAGCACTGGCCGGGACACCGAGCCGGCCCCCAAGGCCGCCTCGCGATGGCGTCCGCCGCCCAGCGGGATTGGGCAACTTGGCACGGTCCCCGTGCCTCATGTGCGGTCAAGGCGCGGCGAGGCCACGGCGATAATCGCCGCATGCAGGTCTTCAGAGGTCTCCGCCATCCCGGCATCGCACCGGCCTGCGCGTTGACCATCGGCAACTTCGACGGCGTGCACCGGGGCCACCAGGCGATGCTGGCGCTGCTCACCAATGAAGCCCGACACCGCGGCGTGCCCAGTTGTGTGCTCAGCTTCGAGCCGCACCCGCGCGATTACTTCGCCGCGCTGGCCGGCATGCCCGATCTCGCGCCGCGGCGCGTGGCCACGCTGCGCGACAAGCTCTCCGAGCTCGAGCGCTGCGGCATCGACCGGGTGGTGGTGATGCGTTTCAACGCCGTCTTCGCCGCCCAGTCGCCGCAAGCCTTCATCGACGATGTGCTGCTGGACGGGCTGGGTGCGCGCTATGTGCTGGTGGGTGACGATTTCCGCTTCGGCGCGCGCCGTGCCGGCGACTACGCCATGCTCGACGCCGCCGGCGCGCAGGCCGGCTTCGACGTGGCGCGCATGATGAGCTACGAAGTGCACGGCCTGCGCGTGTCGAGCTCGGCCGTGCGCGAAGCGCTGGCCGCGGGCGACATGGCGCGCTGTACGGCGCTGCTCGGCCGGCCCTACAGCATCAGCGGCCATGTGCTGCACGGCCGCAAGCTCGGCCGCGAACTGGGCACGCCGACGCTAAACCTTCGCTTTGCGCACGCGCGGCCCGCCGCCGCAGGCATCTTCGTGGTGCGGGTGTTCGGCCTGGCCGAGCCGCCACTGCCAGGTGTGGCCAGCCTGGGCGTGCGCCCGACGGTGGAAGACGCCGGTCGCCAGTTGCTCGAAGTGCATTGCCTGCAGTGGCCGGCCACACTGGGCCGCGACGGTGCCTATGGACGCTGCATCCGTGTCGAGCTGCTGCACAAGCTGCACGACGAACGCAAGTACCCTTCGCTCGAGGCACTGCGCGCGGGCATCGCCCGCGATGTGGAGGAGGCGCGCGCCTGGCTTGCCGCACATTGAGTTCGCCCCCAGACCTGCCGCTTCCGCGTCAGGCCCCCCGAGGGGGATGAGCAAACTTCGGGCGGCCGTGCGTTTGCTTATGAGCGCCCCCAGACCGCTCATGAGCCTGAGCCGACCGTCAGGCCCGGGGCCCGAGCCCGGTGCAATCGTCACAGCCAAGCCACCCGTAGCCGATTGCGCCCGCGGACATCGCGCGGCGGCACAACGGGCTTGCGTCGGAGCCGATGGTCCCGCGCTGCGGCAGCGCCTCAGAACTGCATCCTCAGGCCCAACGCGAAGCCATCCGGCAACAGCATGATCGTCAGCGGCGTGTCCAGGCTGTGCGCGAGCCAGGACGACAGCCCGCCGATGGCCCAGCCCGCCAGCACGTCGCTCTGCCAATGCGCCTGGTTCTTGACCCGCGCGACGCCGATGTACAAGGGCAGTGCCAGCAAGGCATAGGCGGCCGGATCTTCGCGGCCATATTCCAGCACCATCGGCCCCACCAGCGCCATCGCGACGGCGGCCTCGCGGCTTGGAAAGCTGTAGTTGGCGCCACCCTGGAACCACAGGCAGGGATCGTCGGCCGTGGCGGGGCGCACGCGCGTAAAGATGCGTTTGCCGGCGGCCGCGGTCACGCTGGCCATGATCTGCGCATCGATGCCCTGCCACAGGGTCTGCCCGAAGCGGGTTTGTGAGCCTTCCCAAAGGGCACCGCCCACCTGGGCGACGGTCAACGCGGTGACCAGGCCGCGATAGACATCGGTGTTCCACAGGCCGGCGTCGTCCAAGGGCACGATGCGGTCGATTCGCGACCAAGCGCAGCTCTGGGCCTGGCAGCCCAGGGCTGCGGTCAGCAGACACACCAGCAAGGCAGCGCGCCTGAGCGTCGATCGCAGCCCGCGCAGCGCCGGCAGCGCAAACCCGTTGACGCGGCGGCTGCCCCTTCGCGCCGGGCCATCGGTCGGGCACGACAGCGCGCTCACCAGGCTGGCCTGCCGCAGTGGGCCGTTAGAATCGTGCGATGTCATCGAGCCTGTCCTCCTCCGCCTTGTCGAATCCGCATGTCACGACATGCAGGCAGACCACGCGCGACCGAATTTGAGGCGCTGCGCGCGGCCCCCCATGGGCGGCCGCTTGAACGCCCGCCCGACCCGATGTTGACGATGGCTCCTTAGCGCACCCTGGATGGTGCCCTTGCGACATGAACTCTACCGCGACCAAGCCCGATTACCGCGCCACGCTGAACCTGCCCGACACGCCCTTCCCGATGCGCGGCGACCTGCCCAAGCGCGAGCCGGGCTGGGTCAAGGCGTGGAGCGAGCAGGGCCTGTACAAGCGCCTGCGCGAATCGCGCCACGGTCGGCCGCGCTTCGTGCTGCACGACGGCCCGCCTTATGCCAACGGCACGTTGCACGTGGGCCATGCGGCCAACAAGATCCTCAAGGACATGATCGTCAAGGCACGGCAGCTGGCCGGCTTCGACGCCATGTACACGCCCGGCTGGGATTGCCATGGCCTGCCCATCGAGAACCAGATCGAGAAGGCGCACGGCCGCAAGCTGCCGCGCGCCGAGGTGCAGGCCCGGAGCCGCGCCTATGCCACCGAGCAGATCGCCCAGCAGATGGCCGATTTCAAGCGCGTGGGCGTGCTCGGCGATTGGGACCACCCCTACCTGACGATGGACTTCGGCAACGAGGCCGACGAGATCCGCGCGCTCAAGCGCGTGATCGAGCGCGGCTTCGTCTATCGCGGGCTGAAGCCCGTGTACTGGTGCTTCGACTGCGGCAGTTCGCTGGCCGAGTTCGAGATCGAATACGCCGACAAGAAATCGCAGACCGTGGATGTGGCCTTCCTCGCCGCAGAACCGGCCAGACTGGCTGCGGCCTTCGGGCTGCCGCGCCTGCACAAGGACGCGTTCGTGGTCATCTGGACGACCACCGCTTGGACCCTCCCGGCCAACCAGGCGCTGAACCTGAACCCCGAGCTGGAGTACGCGCTGGTCGATACCGAGCGCGGCCTGCTGCTGCTGGCCAGCGCGCTGGTCGAGACCAGCCTGGCCCGCTATGGACTGGCCGGCACGGTGCTCGCCACCACGCCGGGGCAGAAGCTGGAAGGGCTGAACTTCCGTCACCCGCTGGCGTTGGCGCACCCGGGCTACGACCGGCTGTCGCCGGTGTACCTGGCCGACTACGCCACCGCAGAGGACGGCACCGGCATCGTGCACTCGGCCCCGGCCTACGGCGTGGAAGACTTCAACTCCTGCCGCGCGCACGGCCTGGCGCTCGAAGACATCCTCAATCCGGTGCAGGGCGATGGTCGTTATGAAGAGGCATTGCCGCTGTTCGGCGGCCTGAACATCTGGAAGGCCGCGCCGTTGGTGGCCGATGCGCTGCAGGGCGCCGGGCGGTTGCTGGCACGCGCAGACATGACGCACAGCTACCCGCACTGCTGGCGCCACAAGACGCCGGTGATCTATCGCGCGGCGGCGCAGTGGTTCATGCGCATGGACGAAGGCGCTGGCGTGTTCACGCGCGACAAGCCGGCGCAGACGCTGCGCCAGATCGCGCTGCAGGCCATCGCCGAAACCAGCTTCTTCCCGGAGACCGGCCGCGCGCGGCTGCGCGACATGATCGCCAACCGGCCCGACTGGTGCATCAGCCGGCAGCGCAACTGGGGCGTTCCGTTGCCCTTTTTTCTCCACAAGGTGACGGGCGAGCTGCATCCCGACACGATGGCGCTGATGGACCGTGCCGCCGGCATCGTGCAACAAGGCGGCATCGAGGCCTGGTCCAGGCTTTCCGCCGAAGACGTGCTCGGCGCGAGCGGCGAGCACTCGGCCGAGTTCTATGGCAAGAGCCAGGACATCCTCGACGTCTGGTTCGACTCGGGCTCGAGCTTCTTCCACGTGCTGCGCCACAGCCATCCCGGCACCACCAGCGATCGCGGCCCGGAGGCCGACCTGTACCTGGAAGGGCACGACCAGCATCGCGGCTGGTTCCATTCCTCCCTGCTCATCGCCTGCGCCATGGAGGGGCGCGCACCCTACCGCGGGCTGCTGACGCACGGCTTCACCGTCGATGGCTCGGGCCGCAAGATGAGCAAGAGCCTGGGCAACTTCGTCTCGCTGCAGGATTCGACGCAGAAGCTCGGCGCCGAGATCATCCGCCTGTGGTGCGCGGCCACCGACTATTCGGGCGACCTGGCCATTGACGACAAGATCCTGGCGCGCGTGGTCGATGCCTACCGGCGCATTCGCAACACGCTGCGCTTCCTGCTCGCCAACACCAGCGACTTCGACGCCGCGACTTGTGCCGTGCCGCTGGCCCGGATGCTCGAGATCGACCGCTATGCGCTGGCGCGGGCGGCACAGCTCCAGAACGAGGTGCTGGCGCACTACGAGGTCTATGAGTTCCACCCTGTGGTGGCCAAGCTGCAGGTGTTCTGCTCCGAGGACCTGGGCGCGTTCTACCTCGACGTGCTGAAGGATCGCCTGTACACCACCGCGCCCGACAGCCACGCCCGGCGCAGCGCGCAGACGGCGCTGTGGCACATCACGCACGCCATGCTGCGCTGGATGGCGCCGTTCCTCAGCTTCACCGCCGAAGAGGCCTGGCAGCTGTTCGCGCCGGGCGAGGCGGTGTCGATCTTCACGCAGACCTACAGCGACACCACCGGCTGGGCCGATGCCGCGCTGCTGGCCCGGTGGACGCGCATCCGCGAGATCCGCGACGCCGCCAACAAGGTCATCGAGGAGGTGCGCAGCGCCGGCGCGCTGGGCTCGTCGCTGCAAGCCACGTTGACCATCACCGCAGCACCGGCCGACCATGCGCTGCTGGCCAGCCTGGGCGAGGACCTAAAGTTCGTGACCATCACCTCGGCCGTGGCGCTGCGCGAAGGCCCGGCGCTGGCCATCGAGGTCAAGCCCTCCAGCGCCACCAAATGCGAGCGCTGCTGGCACTGGCGCGACGATGTCGGCGCCGATGCCGAGCACCCGACGATCTGCGGCCGCTGCGTCGGCAACCTGTACGGCGCGGGCGAGACCCGGCACGTCGCCTGACATGGGGGGCCGCAGCGCGAGCGGGACGTTCAGCCTGTGGGCCTGGCTCGGCCTGGCACTGGTGGTCGTGCTGCTCGACCAACTGTGCAAGACCGTCATCATCGACGCCTTCCAGCTGAACGACAGCCGCACCGTCACCAGCTGGTTCAACCTGGTGCGCGTGCACAACACCGGCGCGGCGTTCAGCTTCCTGGCAGGCGCCTCGGGCTGGCAGCGCTGGTTCTTCGTCGGCCTGGGCACGCTGGCCTCGGGCTTCATCATCTGGATGCTGAAGAAGCACCCCACGCAGAAGCTCTTCTGTTTCGCCGTGACCATGATCATGGGCGGCGCCATCGGCAACGTCGTCGACCGCCTGCTGCACGGCTACGTGGTCGACTTCATCCAGGTGCACTACGGCGGCTGGTACTTCCCGTCCTTCAACCTGGCCGACAGCGCCATCACGCTGGGTGCCATCTGCCTGATCCTGGACGAAATCCTGCGCGTGCGGCGCGGCCGTTGACGCCAGCAGGACCCGGCCCTTTGGGCTTTAGGTCGGCACCGTATGGACTCGCGAAGCGCGCCGCCTTAAGCTTCGCATCGTGGACAGTCACCCCACCCCGCCCGACAGCACCCAGGCACAGCTCGACGCGCCGGCCGAGCCCACGCCTCGACCGGCCATCGTGCTCAAGCGATTGGGTCTTGCCGACCCGCTGCGCTGGATCATGCTGGGCTGGCGCGACTTCATCCGCTGCCCGGGCATCGGTGTGTTCTATGGCGGCTGCTTCATGGTCATGGGCTGGGCATTGCTCAAGGTGTACGAAGCCGCACCGGCCTACGTGATGGCGCTGTCGGCCGGGTTCCTGCTGATGGGCCCCTTTCTGTGCCTGGGCCTGTACCGCGCCAGCCAGCGCCTGGAGCTCGGCGAGAAGCCCGATTTCGGCGATTCGCTGCTCGCCTGGGACACGCGCACCGGGCAGCTCGCCATCTTCGGCTTCGTGCTGCTGGTGCTGGAGATGCTGTGGGGCCGCGCCACGTTGGTGATCTTTGCCGTCAGCTTCGACGGCATGCCCGACCTGAAGGGCTCGTTCACGGCGCTGACCGACCCGCAGAACCTGGGCTTCATCGTGGCCTGGCTGGGCGTGGGTGCGGTCTTTGCAGGCTTGATCTACGCGGTGAGCGTGGTGTCGATCCCGATGATCCTTGACCGCCAGACCGACGCCATCACCGCCGGGCTGACGAGCATGCGGCTGGTGCTGACGCAGACTCCGGTGATGCTTTTCTGGGGCGCGCTGATCACGGTGCTGGTGGTGCTGGCGCTGCTGCCGTGGTTTGCCGGACTGCTGGTGGTCGGCCCGGTGCTCGGGCATGCCTCTTGGCATGCCTACCGGGCAGCCGTGACCGATTGACGGCCTGTTGCGGCTACGGGCGGCCTGCATGGCGCCCCGAACCATCGGCCGACACGGTCACGCGGCCTATGCCCGTGGCCATCACCCTTCAGGGGCACAGGCCACGCCGAACTTGAAGCGCGGCTTTGCCATCGTCTATGTGCCCGGACGCAACGGCGCATCAGACCTTTGGCCGTGCAGGCTTGCGCGGCTTGGTGCGCAGTTGCACGCTGCGCGCGCGCCGCGTCAGCACCGTCGGGAAGCTGACCGGCAGTGTCTGCGGGAAATCACGGCTGTAGTGCAGGCCGCGGCTTTCGTGGCGCATCAGCGCCGAGCGCACGATCAGCTCGGCACAGACCACCAGGTTGCGCAGCTCGAGCAGGTCGCGCGTGACGCGGAAGTGGGCGTAGTACTCCTCGATCTCGCTCCTCAGCAGCTTGATGCGATGCCGCGCCCGCTCCAGCCTGCGCGTCGTGCGCACGATGCCCACGTAGTTCCACATCATCAGGCGCAACTCGTCCCAGTTGTGCGAGATGACCACCTGCTCGTCGGCATCCTCGACCTGGCTCTCGTCCCAGTCGGGCACGCTGCGGGTGGCTTGGGCCGGCGTCTGCAGAATGTGCTCGGCGCAGCTCTTTCCCACCACCACGCACTCGAGCAACGAGTTGCTGGCCAGCCGGTTGGCGCCGTGCAGCCCGGTGTAGGTGGTCTCGCCCACGGCATACAGACCCACCAGGTCGGTGCGGCCGTCGAGATCGGTGACCACGCCGCCACAGGTGTAGTGCGCCGCCGGCACCACCGGAATGGGTTGGCGCGCGATGTCGATGCCGAGTTGCAGGCAACGCGCGTGGATCGTCGGGAAGTGTTCCTTCAGAAAGGCCTCACCTAGATGCGTGGCGTCCAGCCATACATGATCGAGACCGTGCTTCTTCATCTCGAAGTCGATCGCCCGGGCGACGATGTCGCGCGGCGCCAGTTCGGCACGCTCGTCGTGCGCGAGCATGAAGCGGCTGTCGCGTCCCTCGAGGTTCGGCAACAGCAGTTTCGCGCCTTCGCCGCGCAGCGCCTCGGTGATGAGGAAGCTGCGTTCCTGCGGGTGGTACAGGCAGGTCGGGTGGAACTGGATGAACTCCATGTTGCCGACGCGGCAGCCAGCGCGCCAGGCCATGGCGATGCCGTCGCCGGTGCACGTGTCGGGGTTGCTGGTGTAACGATAGACCTTGCCCACGCCGCCGGTGGCCAGCACCACGGCCGAGGCACGCAGCGTCTCGACGCGCTTGCGGTCCATGTCCAGCGCATACACGCCGTGGCAGCGCGGCGGCTCGTCGCCCGGGTCGCGCCGCAGGTGGCGCGTGGTGATCAGGTCGACCGCCATCCAGCGTTCGCGCAGGCTGATGTGGGGGTGCTCTCGCGCCCTGTCCAGCAAGGCATCGTGGATGGCCTTGCCAGTGGCGTCGGCCGCATGGGCGATGCGGCGAACCGCATGGCCGCCCTCGCGCGCGAGGTGCAGCCCCAGCGGCCCACTGGGATCGGCAGAGAAATTCACGCCCTGGTCCATCAGCCAGGCCACCGCGATCGCACTGCGTTCGGCCACGAAGCGGGCGCTGTGTTCATCCACCAGGCCGGCACCCGCCTCCTGGGTGTCGCGCACATGCGATTCGACGCTGTCGTCGTCACCCAGCACACCGACGATGCCGCCCTGCGCCCAGGAGGTGGCACCCTCGTCGAGTTGTCGCTTCGCCAAGACGATGACGGGACGCGAAGGTGCGACAAGCAGCGCCACGGCCAGCCCGGCAAGTCCGGCGCCAACGATGACCACGGGGTCGGTGCTGGGGGTCATGGAGTGATTGGACATTTGCTGGCCTGGGGAATTGACCCATTCTACGAAGTGCCGCAGGCGCCAAGTGCTGCACACCCGCGGCAGGCCAGGTGTGCCGGATCGCACAACCCACGACGCGCTCAACCCCTACACTCGGCCGAGTGACTCCAAGCGCCCTTTCCTGACAGCCGAGCGCACTGTCGCGACCCTGTAGGCACGCCATGTCCGACACCCTCCAAGACCGACGCTACACCGGTGCGCCCGGCACCTTCGTCGAGCGGCGCACGGCGATCCCCGACACCGAGCTGATGTCGCCTGCCACGCAGGTCGTCGGCGACAAGGACGTCTATCTCGGCAACGCCAGCACCGAGATCGGCCGGCGCATCGCCGACGACCAGCTGGAGCTGTTCGTGGTGTGCCACCCGGCCGAGGCCATGCTGCAGCAGTTCTCGCAGCTCGCGCCGGATTTCATCACCATCCACGACATCGGCACGGCCTCTTCGGCGCGCCTGCTGGCAGCCGTGGCTGCAGCGTCTGCGTGCAAGGTGCAAAAGCTCATCATCCGCCGCCAGGGCTATGGCGTGGCGCTGGCCACGCTGCAGTTCGTCGAACTGCCGCTGCAACCCGGGCGCAACCTGCGTGTCTACACCACGCAGATCGATGGCGACACGCAGACGCGCCATCAACTGGCGCAGGTGCTGCTGGCGCACAGCCGCCTGGGCGTGGTCATGGTCGGCGAGTTGCCGCCGCATGCGCTGGGCAGCAGCCTGCAACCGCTGCGCGAGGCCATCGCTCGCGGACCGTGGCCGAACCGGCAGATGCTGCTGGTGCCTTTGGCATCGGCCGCCACGCTGCCGGCGCTGGCGGCCGCCATGGCCGGCCAAAGCGGCGTGATGGTGCGCACCACGCCGCAGGTCAGCCGGCCGGCCGATGCATGGGCCTTCATCAGCGGCACATGGAACCGCTTGAACAATGCTGCCGCCGAGACGGCCCCGGCCCGAAGCCCGGCGCCCGCAGCACGTGCCGATGCGCTGTCTTTCGCGCCGCCGCCCACGGCCGCCGACCATGCGCCGACGTCCGCCGCCTATGCACGAACCCCGCCGCTTGAACTGAACCCGATGCCCCGCACCGGCAGTGCCGCCGCACTGCCGCAAACTGCCAGCAGCCAGGCGCTCTGGGGCGACTATGTGCAGCGCAGCGCGGCCATCAAGGGCGTGACCGAATGCTGCGTGTTCGACATCGACCAGCAGCGTTCATTGGCGCATTCGGGTACGCAACGCATGGCGGATCGTCTGGCGTCGAAGGGCGCAATGATGTATTCGGTCATGACCGACACCGCCAATGCCCTCGGCTTCGGCCCGGCCACTCCGGATGCCACCATCACGCTGGCGCAGCATGTGCTGCTGGTCCGGCCGATGCCGGGCCGCCCGCGTGTGGCACTGCATCTGGTGCTCGACCGCCACCACGGCAATATCGCGCTGACGCGCACGCAACTGCAGCAGATCGACCAGGCTCTGCTCGGCGCGCACAGCTGATCTGCCAGGGCGCGGGCGCAGGCGCGCCGCCTGGCCGAGGCTCAGTGCACTACCCTGGCGAACGAGAAATCGCCACCCTCCACGTCCACCGGGATCACGTCCTTCGGGCCAAACCGGCCCTGCAGGATGAGCTTGGCGACCGGGTTCTCGATGCGATGCTGGATGGCGCGCTTCAGCGGCCGCGCGCCGTACACCGGATCGAAGCCGACCTTGGCCAGCTCGGCCAGCGCCGCGGGTGACACGTCGAGCTTCATCTCCAGCTTCTCGAGCCGCGCTTCCAGCACCTTGAGCTGGATCTTGGCGATGGCCGCGATGTTGTCGCGATCCAGTGCGTGGAACACCACCGTCTCGTCGATGCGGTTCAGGAACTCGGGGCGGAAGTGCTGCTTCACCTCGACCATCACCGCCTCGCGGATGGTGTCGCTGTCCGA
>DASQFA010000374.1:0-13480 GCA_035633375.1 Rubrivivax sp. | reverse complement strand
TAGAATGCTCCGCTTCGCCTCATGCCCAGGTTCCCCGCGACATGTCGACCGGCCTCATCCGCATTCGCGGCGCCCGCCAGAACAACCTGAAGAACCTTGACCTCGACATCCGCACCGGCGAGATGACGGTGGTCACCGGGCCCAGCGGATCGGGCAAGTCCAGCCTGGTCTTCGACACGCTCTATGCCGAAGGGCAGCGGCGCTACGTCGAAACCTTCAGCGCCTATGCGCGGCAGTTTCTCGAGCGCATGGACCGGCCGGCCGTCGATCGCGTGGATGGCGTGCCGCCGGCCATCGCCATCGACCAGACGAACCCGGTGCGCACCTCGCGCTCGACCGTCGGCACGATGACCGAGCTGAACGACCACCTGAAGCTGCTGTTCGCACGCGCGGCGCAGCTGTTCGACAAGCAGACCGCGCTGCCGGTGCGGCACGACACGCCGGAGACGATCTATGCCGATCTGCGGGTGCGGTCTGCAGCGGCAGCGGCCGCCGTCGCCGCCCCGCCCCCAGGCGGCAGCGTGCCCGACCGGGTGGCTGACGCACGGCCGCCCGGCGCCGACCTGTCCCCCAGGCTGGTGTTCACCTTTCCGGTGGAACTGCCGGGCAACACCAGCCCCGAACAGATCGAGCAGTGGTTGTCGGCGAGCGGCTTTTCGCGTGTGCAGGCCGAGCGCGAGGTCGCGGCCGGTGCCACCGGCAAGGGTGCAGTCAAGCTGCTCGATGTCGTGGCCGACCGTTTCCGCCTGGGCGGTGCCGAGAAGGTGCGCGTGATGGAAGCGATCGAGTTGGCGCTGAAGCGCGGCAGCGGCCGGCTCAACGTCTACCGGCTGCATGACGACGCGTCGGCGCCCGAGCTGTGGCGTTACTCCACCGGCCTGCACTGCCCGCAGAGCGATCTTCGCTATGCCGACCCGCAGCCGGCGCTGTTCTCCTTCAACTCGGCCTTCGGCGCCTGCGAGACCTGCCGCGGCTTCGGCCGTGTCATCGGGGTGGACCTCGGGCTGGTCATTCCCGACCCGCGCAAGACGCTGCGCAACGGCGCCGTCAAGACCATCATGACGCCGGCCTGGACCGAGATCCATGCCGATCTGCTGAAGTACGCGGGCGAGGCCGGCATCCCGCGCGACACCGCCTGGAGCCAGCTTACGCAGGGCCAGCGCGACTGGGTGCTGGGCGGCTCGCCGAACTGGAACGGCAAGTGGAACCAGCAGTGGTACGGCATCCACCGCTTCTTCGGCTACCTGGAGAGCAAGGCCTACAAGATGCACATCCGGGTGTTGCTGTCCAAGTACCGCAGCTATACCCCGTGCACGGCCTGTAGCGGTGCGCGGCTCAAGCTCGAGGCCTTGCTCTGGCGGCTGGGCGACAAGACCAGCGCGGATGCAGTGCTGCCGCCGGATCGGCGCAAGCTGCCAGTCGGTGCGGCATGGAGCCGCGAGCAGCTGCAGGCGATGCCGGGCCTGAGCCTGCACGACCTGATGTTGCTGCCGATCGACCGGCTGCGCCGCTTCTTCGACAATGAAACTGGCCCCCAAGACGCCTTCGGCGTCGCCCCCCCGAGGGGGAGTGGGCCGCCTGGGGCGGCCCGGCGCGGCCCGGCCTCGCCGGGCACTGTCTTCGACGAGGCGCTGAAGTTGCTGCTCGACGAGATCCGCACACGGCTGAAGTACCTGTGCGACGTCGGCCTGGGCTACCTGACGCTGGACCGGCAGAGCCGCACGCTCAGCGGCGGCGAGGTGCAGCGCATCAACCTGACCACGGCGCTCGGCACCTCGCTGGTGAACACGCTGTTCGTTCTCGACGAACCCAGCATCGGCCTGCACCCGCGCGACATGGGCCGCATCGTCGAGGCCATGCACCGGCTGCGCGATGCCGGCAACACGCTGGTGGTGGTGGAGCACGACCCGGCGGTGATGCTGGCGGCCGACCGGTTGATCGACATGGGCCCGGGCCCCGGCGAGCGCGGCGGGCAGATCGTCTTCGACGGCGCGCCCGACGAGGCGCGCCACGCCGACACGTTGACAGGCGCCTATCTCGGCGCGCGCAAGCAGGTGGGGATCGGCTTGCGGCGGCTGATCAACGACGCCACGCCCAAGCTGATCCTGGAAGGCGTGCGCGAGCACAACCTGAAGAACGTGACGGTGACGCTGCCGCTGCAGCGGCTGGTGGTGGTGACGGGCGTGTCCGGCTCGGGCAAGAGCACGCTGGTGCAGGATGTGCTGTACCCGGCGCTCGCGCGGTTTTTCGGCAAGGCCACGGAAAGCCCCGGTGCGCACGACCGGCTGCTCGGCGCCGACTGGCTGAGCGATGCCGTCTTCGTCGACCAGAGCCCGATCGGCAAGACCGCGCGCTCCAACCCCGCCAGCTACGTTGGCGCGTGGGACGAGATCCGCAAGCTCTTTGCCGAGGCGCCGATCGCGCGCGAGCGCAGCTACACCGCCGGCATGTTCAGCTTCAACGCCGGCGACGGCCGCTGCCCCACCTGTGGCGGCAGCGGCTTCGAGCATGTGGAGATGCAGTTCCTCAGCGACGTCTACCTGCGCTGCCCGGACTGCGACGGCAAGCGCTTCCGCAGCGAGATTCTCGACGCCAAGATCGTGCGCGGCCCGCGCCAGCTGTCGGTGGCCGACGTGCTGGAGCTCACCGTCAACGAGGCGGCCACGTTGTTCCGCGACGACCGCGAGGTCATCGCCCGGTTGCAACCGATCGTCGATGTCGGCCTCGACTACGTGCGCCTGGGCCAGCCGGTGCCCACGCTGTCGGGCGGCGAGGCGCAGCGCCTCAAGCTGGCCGGCTTCCTGGCCGATGCGGCCAGCGGCCCGCGCCAACCGGCGGCGAAGAAGGGCCAGCTGTTCCTGTTCGACGAACCGACCACCGGGCTGCACTTCGACGACATCGCCAAGCTGATGCGCGCGCTGCGCAAGCTGCTCGATGCCGGGCACTCGCTGATGATCATCGAGCACAACCTGGATGTCGTGCGCGCGGCCGACTGGATCGTCGATCTGGGGCCGGAGGGCGGCGAGGCCGGCGGCGAAGTCGTCTGCTGCGGCACGCCCGAGGACGTGAAGGCGCATGCCACGTCGTTCACTGGCCAGGCGCTGCGCGAGTACGAACGCAGCCTGGGCCTGGGCGAGCATCGCGTCGAGGAGGGCATGCCGCTGCAGTGGCTGGTGAAGGCGCAGCGTGCGCCGCGGCCGGTGGTGGACGAATCGATACGCATCGTCAACGCCCACGAGCACAACCTGAAGAACCTGAGCGTGGACATTCCGCGCGGCAAGTTCAGCGTCATCACTGGCGTGTCCGGCTCGGGCAAGAGCACTCTCGCCTTCGACATCCTGTTCAACGAGGGGCAGCGCCGCTATCTGGAGTCGCTGAACGCCTATGCGCGCAGCATCGTGCAGCCGGCCGGCCGGCCCGAGGTGGATGCGGTCTACGGCATCCCGCCGACAGTGGCCATCGAGCAGCGCCTCTCCCGCGGCGGGCGCAAGAGCACGGTGGCCACGACCACCGAAGTCTGGCATTTCCTGCGCCTGCTGTGGGTCAAGCTCGGCCTGCAGCACTGCGTGCACGACGGTGCGCCGGTGCGGCCGCAGAGCGCCGAGAGCATTGCCGCGCAACTGCTGCGCGACCACCGCGGAGAACATGTGGGCCTGCTGGCGCCGCTGGTGGTGGCGCGCAAGGGTGTGTACACCGACCTGGCGAAGTGGGCCAAGGCGCGCGGCCACACGCACCTGCGCGTCGATGGCGAGTTCCTCAAGCTCGACCCGTGGCCGCGGCTGGACCGTTTCAAGGAGCACACGCTGGAGCTGCCGGTGGCCGACATGGTGATCACGCCGGAGCGCGAAGCCGAACTGCGCGCCGCCTTGTCCAAGGCGCTGGAGGTGGGCAAGGGCGTGATGCACCTGCTGCACCCGCTGGACGGGCTGGCCGCTGCGATGGACGCGGGGCAGAGCACGGCGGCGATCGGCGCGGTGAAGGTGTTCTCCACCAAACGCGCCTGCCCGGTGTGCGGCACCAGCTACCCCGAGCTGGACCCGCGGATGTTCTCGTACAACAGCAAGCACGGCTGGTGCACCACCTGTGTCGGCACCGGACTGGCGCTGACGCGCGAACAGCGCAAGGCCTATGACGATTCGAAACGCGACGACGATCCGAAGGGCCGCGAGCAGAGCTTCCCGGCCGAGGAGGCCGAGGTCGAAGGCGTCGTCGACGCGCCGTGCCCCGACTGCCACGGCACGCGGCTGAACCCGGCCTCGCGCGGTGTGAGCTTCGATGGCAGGGCCATCAGCGAAGTCGCCAACCTGTCCGTGGGCCAGGCACGCGCCTGGGTCGAGAGCCTGACGCGCGCAGGCCACCTGTCAGTGCGCGAGACCGGCATCGGCCGCGACGTCATCACCGAGATCGTCGGGCGGCTGCAGTTCCTGGAAGAGGTGGGCCTGGGCTATCTGACGCTGGACCGCGCCGCGCCCACGCTCAGCGGCGGCGAGGCGCAGCGCATCCGCCTGGCGGCGCAGCTGGGCAGCAACCTGCAGGGAGTGTGCTACGTGCTCGACGAGCCGACCATCGGCTTGCACCCGCGCGACAACCGCATCCTGCTGAATGCGTTGCAGACCCTGAGCGACAAGGGCAACACGCTGGTGGTGGTGGAGCACGACGAGGACACGATCCGCCATGCCGAGCACCTGATCGACATCGGCCCCGGCGCCGGCAAGCGCGGCGGCATGCTGGTGGCCGAAGGCTCTGCGGCCGACCTGTCGGCTGCGGTAGCCTCGGTGACCGGGCGCCTGCTGGCGCATCCGCTGCACCATCCGTTGCAGCCGCGCAGGGCCGTGAGCCAGGATGCGCCATCGCTGCGCATCAAGGGGGCATCTCTGCACAACCTGCAGCAGGTGGACGTGGCCGTGCCGCTGCACCGCCTGGTGGCGGTGACGGGCGTGAGCGGCTCGGGCAAGAGCACACTGGCGCGCGACGTGCTGCTGGCCAACCTTCAGTTCATCAACAGCCGCGGCGCCAAGCCGAACTGGCAGGGGCTGCAGGGCATCGATGGCTGGCAGGCCATCGACCGCGTGCTCGAAGTCGACCAGACGCCGATCGGCAAGACGCCGCGTTCCTGCCCGGCCACCTACATCGGCTTCTGGGACACTATCCGCAAGCTCTTCACCGAGACGCTGGAGGCCAAGGCGCGCGGCTATGCGGCGGCACGCTTTTCCTTCAACACGGGAGACGGCCGCTGCCGCACCTGCGAAGGACAGGGCCTGCGCACCATCGAGATGAGCTTCCTGCCCGACGTCAAGGTGCCTTGCGAAAGCTGCTACGGCCAGCGCTTCAATGCCGAGACGCTGGCGGTCAGCTGGCGCGGCAAGAGCGTCGGCGAGGTGCTGCAGATGGAGGTGGACGAGGCGGTGGCGTTCTTCGCCTCGATGCCGTCCATTGCGCACCCGTTGCAACTGCTGAAGGACGTGGGCCTAGGCTACCTGACGCTGGGCCAGCCTTCACCCACGCTGAGCGGCGGCGAGGCGCAGCGCATCAAGCTGGTGACCGAGCTGTCCAAGGTGCGCGACGAGTTTCCCTTGCCCCCCTTGGCCTTCGGCGAAAGCCCCCCCGAGGGGGGCAGCGCGCCGCTTGGGAGCGGCCCGGCGCCGGCGCGCGCCCGTCGTGGCCAGAAGGTACCGCATACCTTGTACGTGCTCGACGAGCCGACAGTCGGCCTGCACATGGCCGACGTGAAGCAGTTGATCCGCGTGCTGCACCGGCTGGTCGACGGTGGCCACAGCGTGCTGGTGATCGAGCACGACCTGGATGTCATCGCCGAGGCAGACTGGGTCATCGATCTGGGTCCCGAAGGCGGTGGCGAAGGCGGCCGCGTGGTCAAGGCCGGCACGCCCGAGCAGGTGGTGCGCGCGGCCACGCATACCGGCGTGGCCCTGGCGCCGGTGTTGGCGCGCGGCGGCGTCGATCTGGAAGCCGGGGTCCTAGCCCAGGAACCCTATGCCATCGATCGCAAACGCGTATGAATCGACGGCTCGGCGGCGGTCAGCTGTCGGCGCGAACCGGCAAATTCGTGGCGCTACCTTCTATGGACTCGGCGCCTGCATGTGCGCCGTACATCAAGCGCATGGCGTGCGACTGCAGTTCGACGGCATCGTCATGGTCGCCACAACGATCGAGCACATCACTGATGCGCAAAAGGACCGTGATTTCCCACTCCGGATCCGACACTTGACTGGCCAGGCGGGTGACTTCGAAGGCGCGGTCGCGCGTACGTTCCAACGCCGCATGCCGCAGCCGTGCGTCGTCGCGGGCATGCACTTCGGCCAGCGAGCAGCTGGCTTCCGTCAGCAGGCAGAGGATCTCAACGCTCTGGTCGATGGCACCCAGCGTGCGGGACCAGGACAAAGCCTGTTCCAGGTAGGACTCGGCCGGCCCCAGGGCCTGCAGGCCGCGGTAGCAGCGTGCCATCTGCGCCAGGGCCAGGGTCATTTCCAGCGGCTGCTTGAAGCGCTCGGCCTTGTCGAGTGCGGCCGCGGCCTGGCGCAGTGCGCTGCGCGCCGTGCTGTGCAGCATCGGCCGGCCCTCGCTCACCCAGCTGTGCATCGGCGTTGCGTTCGTCTCGCTAAGGCTCATCGCTGTGTTCTTCCGCTGCGGCATCAGGGCTGTCGAGTCAACAAGGTGCACTGCCGAGTGGCTTCAACCCCTTGTAGCGGCGCCATCGCCTGCGCCGGGTCGCAGATGCCATTCGACTGCTGCAAGCATGCTATGCGGGCCCGCATGAAAAGGCCTCCCCCGAAGTCGGGGGGATTCAGGGCCATCGCGTGGTAACCGGGGCCCGCTCGCACCCAGTGCATCGAGCCAAAGGCCGCGCCGCAACTCGAGGAAAACCACAAGCGCACTGAGCTATCCTGATGCCGACAATCGACTGTTTTCCCATCAAGCCCTCTGGAGTTGCACTCATGTCCAAGTTCAAGTCGTTCTTCTTCCCGGCGCTGACGCTCATCGCGATGACGGCGTCGGGCGGCGCGTCTGCGCAGACGGTGCTCACCTTGTCCACCTGGTTGCCGCCGTCGCACACGCTGACCGAGAGCCAGAAGGAATGGTGCGGCATGCTCGAGCAGAAGGCTGCGGGCAAGATCAAGTGCAACTCGCTGCCACGTGCGGTGTCGGCCCCGCCCGGCACCTTCGACGCGGTGCGCAACGGCCTGGCCGACCTGTCGTTCACGGTGCAAGGCTATACCCCGGGGCGTTTTGCCACCACGCAGATTGCCGAGTTTCCGTTCCTGGGCGATTCGGCCGAGGCGACTTCGGTGGCTTTCCAGCGTGTTTTCGCCAAGACACCGGCCATGCAGGAGGAGCACAAGGGCGTGAAGGTGCTGGCGGTGTTCACCCACGGCCCGGGCATCGTCTTCAACACCAAGCGGCCGATCACCAGCATGGCCGACCTGCAGGGTCTGAAATTCCGCGTCGGTGGCGGCATGGTCAACGAGATCAGCAAGTCGCTGGGCATGAACGTCACGCTCAAGCCCGCGCCAGAGAGCTATGAGCTGCTGTCCAGCGGTGTCATGGACGGCACCCTGTTCCCGGCCGAATCGGTGGAAAGCTTCAAGATCGACAAGGTCATCAAGTACGCCACCACCTTCCCGGGCGGGCTGTACAACACTGCCTTCGTTTTCATGATGAACCAGGCCAAGTACGACAGCCTGCCGCCGGACGTGAAGAAGATCGTGGACGAGATGTCGGGTGAGTTCGCCGCGCGCATGATGGGCCAGGGCTGGGACAAGGTCGATCGTCGCGGCATGGCCTTCATGCAGGCCGCGGGCGTGCAGTTCACCAAGGCCGACCCGGCCTTCGTCAAGAACGTCAAGGAAAGGACCGATCCTCTGGTCGACACCTGGGCCGCGGCGGCCGCGGCAAAGGGAATGAAGGATCCGAAGAAGGCGCTGGCCGACTTCCGCGCCGACATCAAGAAGCTCGAGAAGTGAGCGCCCTGCGCGGCGACTGTCTGCACAGGGCAGGTGTCCGCGCCGGCACAGACCCGAGATGAAAAAGCTGATCGAGGCGCTGTGCAGCGTGCTGGCGGCAGCGGCGCTGTTTGCCATCATGTGGCTGACCTTGGTCGACGTCACCAGCCGCAAGCTGCTTGCCGGCTCGGTGCCGGGCTCGCTCGAGCTGACCGAACTGCTGATGGTGGTGGTCATCTTTGCCGGGATGCCGCTGGTGTCGCTGCGCGGCGAGCACGTGGTCTTCGATTCGCTCGACCCGATGCTGCCGCGCTGGCTGCGCCGCACACAGAAGTTCGTCATCGATTTCTTGTGCGCCCTCGCGCTCGGGGGCGTGGCCTGGCTGATGGCTGTCAAGGGCTCGCAGATGCTCGAGTACGGCGACAAGACCCAGCAACTGGGGCTGACGCTGGGCTACTTCGTGTATCTGATGAGCGGGCTGATCTTCCTCACTGCAGCGGTGCATCTGTTGTCGATGTTCGCAACGCTTGCGCAAGCTCACGCCGGCGGCGAAGGCGGCGGCGCAGCGACATGAGCGATGCGCTGATCGGTTTCGGCGCGATCTTTGCATTGGCGCTGATGCGCGTGCCGCTGGCCTTTGCCATGGGCCTGGTGGGTTTCATCGGCCTGGGGCTGCTGCGCGGCTGGCCGGCCACCTCGGCCAGCGCGGCGCAGGTGGTCTACGACACCGGCTTTGCCTACACCCTGTCGGTGGTGCCGCTGTTCATCCTGATGGGCAACTTCGTCGCCCGCGCCGGTCTGGCGAACGAGCTGTTTCGCGCCGCCTACACCTTCATCGGCCATGTGCGCGGTGGCCTTGCGCACGCCACCATCATCGCCTGCGCGGGTTTCGGCGCGATCTGCGGCTCGTCCATCGCCACCGCGGCGACGATGGCCAAGGTGGCCTATCCGTCGATGCAGCGGCACGGCTATTCCAACTACCTGTCGACCGGCGTCATCGCTGCGGGCGGCACGCTGGGCATCATGATCCCGCCGTCGACCATCATGGTCATCTACGGCATCGTCACCGAGACCCACATCGGCAAGCTGTTTGCCGCGGGCGTGCTGCCGGGGCTGCTGTGCGCACTGATGATGATGGCGGGCGTGTCCTGGATCACTTGGCGCGACCCGTCTGCCGGCCCGGCCGCCGAGAAGTCGAGCTGGGCCGAGCGCTGGCGCGCGCTGGGCAACATCTGGGGCGTGGCACTGCTGGTGGTGGTGGTGCTGGGGGGCATCTACGGTGGCATCTTCACCGCCACCGAAGGCGCCGGCATCGGCGCCTCGGGCGCCTTCTTCTTTGCGCTGCTGCGGCGCACGCTGACGCCGAAGGTGCTGTACGAGGTGCTGGTGGAAAGCGTGCGCACCACGGCGATGCTGTTCGCGATCCTGATCGCGGCCACGCTGTTCTCGTCTTTCGTCAACTTCACCACCATGCCGGATGACCTGAAGCAATGGATCCTGCACCTGGGCTTGTCGCCGCTGATGGTGGTGGGCGCGATGATGCTGATCTACGTGCTGCTGGGCACCATCATGGAAGAGCTGTCGATGGTGCTGCTGACCATCCCGGTGTTCTTCCCCATCGTCACCAGCCTGGGCTTCGACCCGGTGTGGTTTGGCGTGCTCATCGTGCTGGTGGTGCAGATCGGGTTGATTTCGCCACCGGTAGGCATGAACCTGTTCGTGCTGAATGCGCTGCTGAAGGACGTGCCGCTGCCGCAGATCTTTCGCGGGGTGTGGGTGTTCGTGCTGGCGCTGGTGGTGGCGCTGGTGGCGGTGTTGGAGTTTGCGCAACTGGCGCTTTGGCTGCCGGGCTTCATGAAGTGAAGCGGTCGCGCGTGCCCGTGGCGCGGCCCCGTGCGGCACCTGTCGAGCCACAGGCAAGTTGCTTCAGGAAGACACGTCTTCGCTCGTAAACCCCGCGCGGGGATGGCGCTCTGGGCATGGTGCGCGCCTGCGCGATCCTTGACGAAGTGCATGACACCCCCGCAACGGCAAAGCCGTCGGTCGCGCCGTGCGACGCTTCCTTGCTGCCTCGTCCGAGGCGGGCCGTGCCTTCGATCAGCGCAGGCCGGCCATGTAGTCGGCAACGGCCTTGATCTCGCGATCGTTCATCTTGGCGGCAACGCCGGCCATCTGCAGACTGTTGGCGCGCAGGCCGGAGCGGAAGGCAAGCAACTGCGTTTCGGAGTAGTCGCCATGCTGGCCGCCCAGGCGCGGGTATTGCACGGGTATGCCGGCACCATTCGGGCTGTGGCATCCGGCGCAAGCGGCAATCTGCCGGTCGGCGATGCCGCCTCGGTAGATGCGTTCGCCCAGCAGCAGGGTGTCCTTGTTCGTGGCAAAACCCGGCTTCGCGGTCTTCGACGCATAGAACGCGGCGACGTTCCTCATGTCCTCAGTGCTGAGCGTGCTGGCGAAGCCCTTCATGATGGCGTTGTTGCGCGCGCCCGACTTGTAGTCGGCCAACTGCTTGGCCAGATACTCGGGGTGCTGGCCTTGCAGGATCGGGTTCGCCGGCAATCCCCGCGAGCCGTCGTAACTGTGGCAGGCCGAGCAGACCTTGGTCGCGATGTCCTGTCCTTTGGCCGGGTCGGCCTTGGGCGCGGGCTTGGCGTCGGTAGCCAGCACCGGTAGAGAGAGGGCGATGCCGAGCAGCAGCAGTAGGGGCGACTTCATGTCCTGAGCTTCGTATTTTGATGTCGGGTTTGAAAGCAAACCGTCTAATTTTACAATGACCAATGAATACCCCCTCCGCAACTGCCGCGGGCCCGAGCGAGAGCGCCGCCAGGACAGCCCTGGCCTGGACCCATACCGCGCGTTTCCTGACCACGGCGTCAAGGCTGGACCAGCTGCCGCCGACTGAACTGGCGGAGATCGCCTTCGTGGGACGCAGCAACGCCGGCAAGTCGACGGCGATCAACCGCCTGGCGCAGCAGAAGCGGCTGGCCTTTGCCTCGCGCACACCGGGGCGCACGCAGCACATCAACCTGTTCGAGCTGGGGCCGAAGCAAGCGCCCGATGCGCTGTTCGCGGACCTGCCCGGTTATGGCTACGCTGCCGTGGAACGCGCGGCCAAGCTGCGCTGGCAGGAGGTCATGGCGCAATACCTGGCGCAACGCCGCAGCCTGTCTGGCGTGGTGCTGATGATCGATTCGCGTCTGGGCTTCACCGACCTGGACCGGCAGTTGCTGGGCCTGCTTGCGCCACGCTTGGCCGGCGGCGCCGTGCGCTTGCTGGTGCTGCTGACCAAGGTGGACAAGTTGACGCGCAGTGCGGCCGCGTTGACGCTGAGCTCGGCGCAGGCGTTGCTGGCCGAGACCTGCCCCGAAAACGCCGACATTGGCGTGGCGCTGTTTTCCGCACTCAAGCGCATCGGGGTGGACGACGCCGCCGTCGTGCTGCATGCCTGGGCGCATGATCTGCAGCCCGCCCCGTGATCATGCCCGGCCTCTTGAGCCCCTCCTCGGGCAAGGCACCGCAGACTCAAACGACCACGTAGCTGCCCTTTAGGTAGGGCAGCGCCAGGCGCACATGTTCGTGCAGGTTGGGAAACAGGTCCGAGATCGATTCACTGGCGTAGATGGGACGCACGGCGTGGCGTGTCGGGCTGCCGATGTTGATCAGGCAGGCTGCGCGCCCATCGACATATTCGAGCAATTCCGGGCTCAACGGGCGCAGCATCCAGCCGTCTGAAGATTGCACCTGCCCGTTGGCGGCTGCGATGAGTTGGCTCGGGGTCGGCATGTCGGGAATCCCGGATCGCGTTGACGCGGCATCTTGTGCCGTGTGAGAAGCTTTGGAACAGGTTCTTGGTCAGGAGTGCGATGAAATTCTAGAACTTCAGTTTCGGCTTCGAATCCCCCGGGATCAGGGGAGCATCCGATGCGGTGGCGCGGGCCAGTGTTTTTTGTCACGACGCGCGATGCGCGGCTTGCCACGATTTGGCATCAGACACAGTGGAAGGACGAAAAAAAGCCCGCGACCACCAGGGGCGCGGGCCTTTAGCCGTATCGGCGGGTTGCCCCGCCGCAGGCTGGGACCTACATGTCCATGCCGCCCATGCCACCCATGCCACCCATGCCGCCGCCCATGCCGCCACCGCCGCCCATCGGCGACTCTTCCTTCGGCGACTCGGCCACCATGGCTTCGGTGGTGAGCATCAGCGAGGCCACCGAGGCCGCGTTCTGCAGGGCAGTGCGCGTCACCTTGGTCGGGTCCAGGATACCCATCTCGATCATGTCGCCGTAGTTGCCGTCCTGGGCGTTGAAGCCGTAGTTGCCCTTGCCGGCAGCCACTGCCGCCACCACCACGCTCGGCTCGTCGCCGGCGTTAGCGACGATGATGCGCATCGGCTCTTCGCAGGCACGCATGACGATCTTGATGCCGGCGTCCTGGTCGTGGTTGTCGCCCTTGAGCGCACCCACGGCCGTGCGGGCGCGCAGCAGCGCCACGCCACCACCGGCCACGATGCCTTCTTCAACGGCCGCACGCGTGGCGTGCAGCGCATCTTCGACGCGCGCCTTCTTTTCCTTCATTTCCACTTCGGTTGCGGCGCCGACCTTGATCACCGCCACGCCACCGGCCAGCTTGGCCACGCGTTCCTGCAGCTTTTCGCGGTCGTAGTCGCTGGTGGCTTCTTCGATTTGCACGCGCACTTGCTTGACACGCGCCTCGATGTCCGCCGCGGCGCCGTTGCCGTCGATGATGGTGGTGTTTTCCTTGCCCACTTCGACGCGCTTGGCCTGGCCCAGATCGGCCAGAGTGACCTTCTCGAGCGTCAGGCCGACCTCTTCGGCGATGACCTTGCCGCCCGTCAGCACGGCAATGTCTTCAAGCATGGCCTTGCGGCGATCGCCGAAGCCCGGCGCCTTGACAGCCACCACCTTCAGGATGCCGCGGATGGTGTTCACCACCAAGGTGGCCAGCGCTTCCCCTTCTACTTCTTCAGCGATGATCAGCAGCGGACGGCCCGACTTGGCCACCTGCTCCAGCGTCGGCAGCAGGTCACGGATATTGCTGATCTTCTTGTCGTAGAGCAGCACATACGGGCCTTCGAGCAAGGCGGCCTGCTTTTCCGGGTTGTTGATGAAGTAGGGCGACAGGTAGCCGCGGTCAAACTGCATGCCTTCAACCACGTCGAGTTCGCTGTTGAGCGATTTGCCGTCTTCCACGGTGATCACGCCTTCTTTGCCGACCTTGTCCATCGCTTCAGCGATGATCTTGCCGACTTCTTCGTCGCTGTTGGCGGAAATGGTGCCGACCTGGGCAATTTCCTTGCTGGTGGTGGTGGGCTTGGAAGCTTTTTTCAGCTCTTCGACCAGGGCCGTCACAGCCTTGTCGATGCCGCGCTTCAGGTCCATCGGGTTCATGCCGGCGGCGACATATTTCATGCCTTCGCGGACAATGGCCTGGGCCAGAACGGTAGCGGTGGTGGTACCGTCACCGGCGATGTCGGAGGTCTTGGAAGCAACTTCCTTGACCAT
>DASQFA010000373.1:0-15392 GCA_035633375.1 Rubrivivax sp. | reverse complement strand
CCGCACCTTGAAGCCGACTTCGCCGGCGGCGTTTTTCAGCAGCTGCAGGCCGATGTCGTGCCAGGCGATGGCAGCGCGATCCTCGCGCGCGCCGCTGACGGCGATCTTGAACTTGCGCGGCAGGAAGGCAAACTCGGGGTGTAGCGTGCTCCACTGGCGCAGGATCTCGCAGTAGGGCCGCGGGTCGACCACCTCGTCAGGGGCGATGCCGGCCAGCGCGTCGCTGGTGATGTTGCGGATGCAGTTGCCGCTGGTCTGGATGCCGTGCATGTCGACCTCGGCCAGCAGGTCCATCACATCGGCGGCGCGCGCCAGCGGGATCCAGTTGTACTGCAGGTTCTGGCGCGTGGTGAAGTGGCCATAGTCGCGGTCGAACTCGCGCGCGATGCGCGCCAGTTGGTGCAGCTGGCGGCTGCTCAGCTCGCCGTAAGGCACGGCCACGCGCAGCATCGGCGCATGGCGCTGCACGTACCAGCCGTTCTGCAGGCGCAAGGCGCGAAATTCCTCGTCGGGCAGTTCGCCGTCCAGGTGGCGGCGCAACTGATCGCGGAACTGCGCCGCGCGGGCGCGCACGAAGTGACGGTCGAAATCGGTGTATTGATACATGGTGGCTCTTCGAGCTCGGGCCAGGCAGTGCCGGTGACCAGCGGCCGTGCAGGCCCAGGGCCCGCGATGGCGCGAACTCTAAGCCGTTGTCATATATTCGTACAGAACATAAAAGTTGGTTGCATATAAGAACCAAGAGATAAAGAGTTTTTCCGAAGCCGCCTTCGCACGGCTTCCAAGGAGTCTGTGGGACTGGGATCGTCAGCTGCAATTCGGCCGGCTGCTTGTCCCATGACTGGGGCTACGAGAATGCGAATCCGGCGTAAGCTGTCCTCGCTGGGGCCGCTTTCCGCTTCGGACTTTCCAGCCCGACAGGCTCCTAGAATCGCTGCGATGAATCCCCGCCTGTTGTGCGCGATGCCGGCGGTGTTTCAGCCAGTGCAAATCGGGTCGCGTGAGTAAGTCGACGGCGGCTTGGTGGCGGCGGGGCTGCCCGGCATAGGAGCGCTCAGCTGATCCTCGCCCAAAAAGAAACGGCCCGGTACAGACCGGGCCGAAGATACCTTCATAGGGGATTTCAGAAGGTACCGAGGAGACAACCATCCACAGTTGCCGCGGCCTTGAGAACCGCGACCCTGTTCAGATGTCGAGCCACCCCGGAAAGTTCAATCGCAGCAGATTCGTCCGCTACGACCCCTGCAAATCAGCTGCGCTTGCCCTTGCTCACGGCTTGGGAGGCCTTCATCGCCGAGCTGGTGACAGCCGTGAAGTTGGCTTCGGCCACTTCGGACGCCTGCTTGGCAGCCTTGCTCACGCTGTCATAGGCGTTGTTGGCAGCGGCCATGGCCGACTTGACCAACGCCATGGCGTTCTCGCTGCCGGCCGGCGCGTTTTTCATCGCCGAGTCCACGCTGGTGGCGAAGTTCTTCTGCGCCTCGGCCAGCTTTGCTTCGGCGACCTTGGCCACTTCGGCGTTCGTCGCGGCGGCAATGTCGTACAGGTGGCGGCTGTAGGACGCAGCCTTCTCGGCGGCGGGCTGCAGCAAGGTGGATTGCAGGGCCAGCAGTTCCTGGGCGTCCTTCACGGACAGCACGGCGCGCGTGTTGTCGGCGACTTCACCGAGTGCGGCCTTGGCCACTTGCATGTTCAGTTCGACGAGTTTCTCGACGCCTTCAAAAGCCTTGTTCGTCAGCCCGAATAGAGTTTCCATATTCGCCTTGTGGGCGGCCAGGACTTGTTCAGCGGTCAGCATGATGCGGTCTCCTAAGTTGCGGTTGCGGTTTTTGCAGTCTTCAGCGTGTTTTGCTGCGCTGCAACATAAACAGAAGTATATGCATCCCGGGCCTGTTTGCAAGCTGTTTTTGCTGCATTGCAGCAAACTAGAGACAGCCATCTAAGCCAGCCACCTCGAACTCCTCATGCGGGCATTCCACTCCGATCATTTCACCCTCGAGCTGCCGCCCGGGCACAGCTTCCCGATGAGCAAGTACCGTCTGCTGCGCGATGTAGTGCAGCGCGAGCTGCCCGAGATCCGCGTGGGCGAGGCCCTGCCCGCCAGCGCGGACGAGCTGGCGCTGGTGCATGCGCCAGCCTACATCCACGCGGTGGGCGAAGGGCTGCTGTCGAAGGCGCAGCAGCGCGAGATCGGCTTTCCCTGGTCGGCGCGCATGGCCGAGCGTGCGCGCCGATCGGTGGGCGCCACCATTGCCGCCGCCCGAAGCGCATTCACCGAAGGCCTGGGCGCCAACCTGGCTGGTGGCACGCACCATGCCTACGCCGAGCGCGGCTCCGGCTATTGCGTGTTCAACGACGTGGCCGTGGCGGCGCGGTTGATGCAGGCCGAATGGCAGCGCGGGCATCGGCATCTGCTGCGCGTACTGGTCATCGACCTGGACGTGCATCAAGGCAACGGCACGGCGGCCATCTTTCAAGACGACCCGAGCGTGTTCACGCTGTCCGTACACGGCGCGAAGAACTTTCCGGCGCGCAAGGAGATCAGCGACCTGGACGTCGAACTGCCCGACGGCTGCACGGATGCCGATTACCTGGCCGCATTGGACGCGGCGCTCGACGAGGTCTGGCGGCGACATGCCGACGCGGCACCCGGACTGGCGTTCTTCGTGGCCGGTGCCGACCCGCACGAGGACGACCGCCTGGGCCGCCTGAAGCTCAGCTTCGATGGCCTGGCCGAGCGCGACCGCCGCGTCTTCGAGGCCCTGCGCCAGCGCCGCATTCCAGTGGCCGTGTCGATGGCCGGGGGCTATGGCCGCCTCATCGAGCAAACGGTCGCGGTGCATCGGCGCACGTTGCAGGAGGCCTTGTTCAGCTGGCGCCATTGGCCTGGAGCCGGTCGCTCGTGAAGGATGGAACAATGCCGGTCGCGAGCGGGCCGCAAGGGGCGGCTCGCCGAACCGACCGGTTTGTTCCCCCAGCCTGTGCTTTCAATCCCATGACCGAAGCTCCCAGCGCACAAGACACGGCGGCCGTCGATGCGGCCATCACCTCGCGGCGCTCGGTGCGCGCGTTCCTGCCCACGCCGGTGCCACGGCAGGTGGTCGAGGACATCCTGAGGGTGGCCTCGCGCGCGCCATCGGGCACCAACACCCAGCCCTGGAAGGTGAGCGTGCTCAGTGGCGAGGCGAAGTCTGCGCTGTCGGCCAAGATCAGGGCGGTGTTCGACGATCCGGTGGCACTGGCCCAGCACAAGGACGAATACGACTACTACCCGACCGAATGGCGCCCGCCCTACATCGATCGGCGGCGCAAGATCGGTTGGGACCTGTACGGTCTGCTCGGCATCGGCAAGACCGACAAGCAGGGCATGCACCGGCAGCATGGCCGCAACTACGACTTCTTCGACGCACCGGTGGGCCTGATCTTCACCATCGACCGCGTGCTGCGCCAAGGCAGCTGGCTCGACTACGGCATGTTCCTGCAAAGCGTGATGGTGGCGGCGCGCGGGCGTGGCCTGGACACCTGCCCGCAGGCTGCCTTCATGCAGTTCCACAGCATCATCATGCAGCACATCGGCGCACCGGACAGCGAGATGCTGGTATGCGGCATGTCGCTGGGATACGCCGATCCTTCTGCCACCGCCAACCGCCTGGTCACCGAGCGCGAACCCGTGGCCGGGTTCGCGCGTTTCCTGTCCTGAGCGCAGGCGTCGCGATGGCGCGCGTGCTGGTGGCCCGTGCGGTCTTCGCCGATGTCCTGGAGCGCCTGCGCGGCTACTTCGAGGTGCAGCACAACCAGGCCGATGAGGTCTGGACGCAAGCCAGGCTCATCACCCGGCTGCAGGGTCAGGACGGCGTCTTCATCACGGGTACCGAGGCCATCGATGGGCGCCTGCTCGACGCCTGCCCGCAGCTGCGTGCGGTGTGCTCGATGGCGGTGGGCTACAACAACATCGACCTGGCCGCCTGCACCGCGCGCGGGGTGCTGGTGAGCAACGCGCCGGATGTGCTCACCGAGACCACCGCCGACTTCGGCTTCGCGCTGATGATGGCCGCGGCGCGGCGCATCAGCGAGAGCGAGCATTTCCTGCGCGCCGGCCGCTGGACGCGCTGGGGCCACGACATGTTCGCCGGCGCCGATGTGCATGGCGCCACGCTGGGGGTGCTGGGCATGGGACGCATCGGCCAGGCCATCGCGCGGCGCGGCGCGCTCGGTTTCGGCATGCCGGTGATCTATCACAACCGTTCGCGGCTGGATGCGGCGCTGGAGGCCAGCCTCGGCGCGCGCTACGTGAGCAAGGCGCAGTTGCTGAGCGAGAGCGACCATCTGCTGCTGGTGCTGCCCTACGGCCCCGAATCGCACCATGCCATCGGCGCGGTGGAACTGGCACTGATGAAACCCAGCGCCACGCTGACCAACATTGCCCGCGGCGGCATCGTCGACGACGCGGCCCTGGCGCGCGCATTGCGCGAGCGTCGCATCGCCGCGGCCGGACTCGATGTGTTCGAGGGTGAACCGGCATTGCACCCGGAGCTGCTGAGCCTGCCGAACGTCGTGCTGACGCCGCACATTGCCAGTGCCAGCCTGCCCACGCGGCGCGCCATGGCGCACCTGGCCGCGGACAACCTGATCGCTGCGCTGGGCGCCGGCGATCGGCCCGGCCTGCCGCCGACCGCGCTCAACCCGCAGGTGCTGGTGCCGCGCTCCAGCCACTGATCGCCCAGGCCTTGCGGCCTGCCCAGCCGCGAGCAGTCGGCGCGCGACGGGGGCGCCGACAGCCTGAACTGGAGCGGATTTGCCGGGTTGCTCAGCGCCTGCAGCGCGGCGCCGGCTGCGCACAATGCGCGGGCAGGGCGGGCCGCAGGCCTGCCGGGGGAGTGCACATGATTGCGCGTCGTCTCATGCTCTTGAGCATCGCCAGCCTGTGGCTCGGCGGCTGCAGCGGTCCGCAAGTGCGCAGCTTGGGCAACGGGGGCGGTGCGCCGGCCTACGAGCTGCGCGGCACGAGCCTGGCCGCCATCGAAGCCGAGGCGCAGCGGCTGTGCGGCAAGGGCTACGAACTGCTGCGCCCGGCGCAAAGCTTCGCCCGGCCGCAGCCCGACGACAACCCGGGCACGCAGTGGCTGCAGCAGGCGGGCGACTGGCTTGCCGGCATGCCGGGCAATCGCGCACAGGCCACGGTGCTGTGCCGCGCCTGACGCGAGGCGCAGCACCGCGCAGCGGCACGTCATGTGCCTGACACAATCGCCTGGATGAGCGAATGGCTGATACCGGCACTGCTGGCGCTGATCCTTCTGCTGGTGCTGTGGCTTGCCTTGCGCAGTGGCGACCGCAAACCGCTGCGGGAACTGGCCGAATCGCTGCAACAGTCCGCGCGGCACGACGGCGAACGCCTGGAGCGTGAACTTCGCGGCGAGGTGCAGGACAGTGCGCGTGGCACGCGCCAGGAGCTGGCCGCAACGCTGGCGCTGTTCCAGCAGACGCTGCTCACACAAAGCGGCGATGTCGCCCGCACGCAGAACGAACAGATCGATTCCTTCCGCACCCAGCTGGCGATGATGCAGCAGCAGGTAAGCGCTTCGCTGCAGGCGGCGACGCAGGCGCTGGGGCAGCAAAGCCAGGCCGCGCGCGATGCCCAGGACGCTGCGCTCAAGCGCCTGTCCGACGGCCTGACCGAGCAGCTGCGCGCCTTGTCCGAGGGCAACGAGCGCCGCCTGGGCGAAGTGCGGCTGGCGGTGGAGAACAAGCTCACGGCGCTGCAGGAAGGCAACGAGAAGAAGCTCGAGCAGATGCGCGCCACGGTGGACGAAAAGCTGCACGCCACGCTCGAGCAGCGCCTGGGCGAAAGCTTCAAGCAGGTGGCCGACCGGCTGGAGCAGGTGCACAGGGGCCTGGGCGAGATGCAGACGCTGGCACGTGACGTCGGCTCGCTGAACCGCGTGCTCACGAATGTCAAGACGCGCGGGATCTTCGGCGAGGTACAGCTCGCCGGCCTGCTGGAACAAGTGTTCACGCCCGAGCAGTACGCCACCAACGTGGCCACGGTGCCGGGCAGCAACGACCGGGTGGAGTTCGCCATCCGCCTGCCCGGGCAGCGCGAGGACGGTGTGCCGCTGTGGCTGCCGATCGACGCGAAGTTCCCGCGCGAGGATTACGAGCGCCTGCTCGAGGCGCAGGAGCGCGCCGACCTGCTGGCCATGGACGCCGCGGCCAAGGGCATCGAGACGCGGCTGCGGCTGGAGTCGAAGAGCATCCGCGACAAATACATCGCCCCGCCGCACACCACCGACTTCGCCATCCTGTTCGTGCCCACGGAAGGGCTGTACGCCGAGGCTTTGCGCCGCCCCGGGCTGGTGCAGGCGATGCAGCGCGAGCACAAGGTCATGCTCGCCGGGCCGACCACGCTGCTGGCCACGCTGACCAGCCTGCAGATGGGTTTTCGCACGCTGGCGCTGGAAAAGCGCAGCGCCGAGGTGTGGGAGGTGCTGGGCGCGGTGAAGACCGAGTTCGGCAAATTCGGCGAGGTGCTGGCGAAGACACGCAAGAAGCTGGAAGAGGCCACCCACACCATCGATCAGGCGCAAACGCGCACCAACGTCATCACGCGCCGCCTGAAATCGGTGGAGGCCATGCCAGAAGCCCGCAGCTTGCAACTGCTGCCCGGCGTGCCGGAGGAAGAAGAACCCACCGAGGCGCCGGGTGCCTGAGCCTGCAGGCACGGCGCCGCTACGCTTCAGGCAGGTGCTGCCGGCGCTGATCGTCGGCCAGATCGGCTTGCATGCCACCATGGCCGGGATCCGCATGGCCGCGCCGCTGCAGGCGCTGCGCGAAGGCTACAGCGCCTGGAGCGTGGGCGTGCTGATGGCCTTGTATGCGGCGGCCCCGGTGCTGCTGTCGCTGCACGCCGGGCGCCTGGCCGACCGGCACGGCTACCACCGGCCCGTGCGCATCGCCATCGCCCTGGCATTGTTCGGCGCGCTGTTGGCGGTGGCCTCGACCTTCGTCGCCGGCCACTGGCACTTTGGCTTGATGTGCGCGTCGGCCGTGTTCGTCGGCAGCGGAGCCAACATGGGGTTGATCGTGATCCAGCGCAGCGCAGGACAGTCGGCGACGAACGCCACCGAGCGCATGCGCGTGTTCAGCTGGCTCGGCATTGCGCCCTCGCTGTCCAACGTGGTGGGCCCGGTGGCGGCCGGGTTCATGATCGATGCCGGTGGCTTCCGCGCGGCCTACCTGCTGATGCTGGCGCTGCCGCTGGTGACGCTGGCGTGCACGCGGCTGATGCCTGCCGAGGCGCAGCCGCCGCCGGCCCGGCCTGCACAGCCGGCCGGCAGCTCATGGACCCTGCTGCTGGTGCCGGGCCTGAAGCGCCTGCTGTGCGTGAACTGGGTGTTGTCGGCCTGCTGGGACGTGCATGCATTCGCCGTGCCGATCCTCGGTTTCGAGCGCGGCTTCAGCGCCACCACCATCGGCCTGATCATCGGTACCTTCACCTTGTCGGTCAGCGGCGTGCGCTTGCTCATCCCCATTTGGGCGCACCGCATGCAGGAGATCGTGGTGCTGCGTGCGGCGATGGTCGGCACCGGCGCGGTGTTCGCGCTGTACCCGCTGGCGCATTCGCCCGCGGTGATGGGTGGCTGCGCGGTGCTGCTCGGGCTGACGCTGGGCTCGGTGCAGCCGATGATCATGTCCACCTTGCACCAGCTCACGCCCGACGGACGCTACGGCGAGGCCATCGCCTTGCGCTCGATGGTCATGAACGCGTCGAGCACGGCGATGCCGTTGTTCTTTGGCGCCGCAGGCACCGCGCTCGGCGCCGCCTCGCTGTTCTGGCTGGTCGGCGGCGCGGTGGCAACGGGCTCGTGGGTGGCAAGACGCCTGCCCGCGGGCCAGCGCTAGGAGCGGCTGTGGGGCTTGGGGAGCGTCGGCTGCAAATCGGCCGCAGCGGTCCATTCTTCACCGGCTTCTCGTCGCAAAGCCCAGCGGTGGGCCTGCGAATCCCGCAAGAACTGTCGTCGCTGGGGCCGCCTTTCGCCTTCGACGCCCGAAGCCGACAGGCTCCTGGACTAGAAGCGCAGCCCGGTCGTCGGCTTGGGTGCCTGCTCGGCGGGTGGCGCGGCAGCGGCCGGTGCGGAAGCCGCTGCAGCGGCCGCACGCGCAGGGCTGCGCTCGACCAACGGCGTCGCCGCCGGCGCCACCCAGCCGCGCGGCAGGCGTGATTCGCGCGGGTATCCGGCAGCGTCGAGGTAGGCGTTCCAGTCGGTCTGCGACAGGCCGCGCAGCGCCTGGCTGCCAATCGTCAGCGAGGGCACCGTGCGCCCGCCGATGACGCGCTCGAGCGCCGCGGCGTCGTCGTCGCTGACGACGCGCTTTTCGGTGAAGGGCACGCCGCGCTGCACCAGCAGCTGGCGTGCGGCGTCGCAGGGTGCGCAGTCGGCGGTGACGTACAGCGTCACCGGATAACGCGTCGTGGCCTGGCGCAGCTCTTGTGGCAGCGTGTCCTGCGGCGCCGCTTCGGCCTGGCTGTCGCGGTTGATGGGGGTGACTCGCGAGCCGGTGTCGCTGGGTGGTCGATCGGTGTAGGTGATGCGGCCATCCGGGCCGACCACCTTGTACAGCGCCGATGCGGGCAGCGCCAGACAGGCCAGCGCCACGGCCAGTGCCGCAGCGCGCACCGCATCCGGCGTGATGGCAAAGGGATTTCGGCTCATGGCAGTGTGCTCGTCGGAATCAAGGAGTGCGCGCAGCGCGGGTGGCCCAGGACGCGGTCTGTTCAAGCCATGCCCTGGTGGCGCAGCAGCGCATCGACGCGCGGCTCGCGTCCGCGGAAGGCCCTGAAACTGTCCATCGCCGCACGGCTGCCACCGACCTCGAGGATGGCCTGGCGATAGCGGCGGCCCGTTTCGGGGTCGAACACGCCGGCTTCTTCGAATGCGCTCCACACATCCGCCGACAGTACTTCAGCCCAGCTGTAGCTGTAGTAGCCGGCGCAGTAAGAGCCGTCGAAGATGTGTGAAAAACTATGCGCAAAGCGGTTGTACGCGACCACCGGCACCAGCGCCACGTGCTCACGTACCTCGTCGGCGATGTGTTGCAGCCGCGACGCGGCATCGTGTTCGCGGTGGATGCGCAGGTCGAACAACGCGTATTCCATGTGGCGCAGCATGCGCAGCCCGCTCTGGAAGTTCTTTGCCGCCACCAGCCTGTCGAACAATGCGCGCGGCAAGGGCAGCCCGGTGTCCACATGTGCGCTCAGGCCTTCGAGTACCTGCCATTCCCAGCAGAAGTTCTCCATGAACTGACTGGGCAGCTCCACTGCGTCCCACTCGACGCCGGAAATGCCCGATACCGACAGCTCGTCGACCTGCGTCAGCAGGTGGTGCAGTCCATGGCCGAATTCGTGGAACAGCGTGATCAGGTCATCGTGGGACAGCAACGCGGGCCGCAGCCGGCCGTGCTGCTGCAGCGGAGGTGAGAAGTTGCACACCAGAATCGCCACGGGCAATTGCACGCCGTGCTGGTCGGGTCTGTGCCAGCGCTGCTGTGCGTTGTCCATCCAGGCGCCGCAGCGCTTGCCCGGGCGGGCATGCAGGTCGAGGTAGAAGTGCCCGACCAAGACCCCGTGCCGGCGCATGCTGAAAAAACGCACGCTGTCGTGCCACACCGGCGCGCTGTCGGGCTGGATATCGATCTCGAACAGCCTCTCGGCGATGCGGAACAGGCCTTCCAGGACGCGCGGCTCGGTGAAATACTGTCGCAGCTCGGTGCTGCTGAAGGCAAAACGCGCCTGCTTCAGCCGCTCGCTGACGAAGGGGATGTCCCAGGGCTGCAGATCCGGCAGCTCCAGCTCACGTGCCGCGAACTCGCGCAGTTCGGCCAGGTCGCGTTCACCGAAGGGTCGGGCCCTTTGCGCCAGATCGGCCAGGAAGTCATGCACGCGGGCGGCTGTTTCAGCCATCTTCGGCACCAGGGACAACTCTGCGTAGCTTGGGTAGCCAAGCAGGCGTGCTTCCTCCTGGCGCAACTCGAGCAGTTCGCGCATCAGCGCGGAGTTGTCGAGTTCGGCATCGCCCAGCTCGCTGGCGAGCGTCACGTGGGCGCGGTAAAGCCTTTCGCGCAAGGCGCGGTCCTGCGCATACTGCATCACCGGCTCGTAGCACGGCTCGTGCAGCGTCAGCTTGTAGGGGCGCGATTCGACCCCACGGCTGGGCAGCTCGGCAATGCGCGCCGCGTTCGATACGTCGCCGGGTACACCCGCCATCTCGGCCTGGCTGGCAAGGTAGGCATAGCGATCGGTGGCGTCGAGCACATGCTCGGCATAACGCTGGCGCAGTTCGGCAGCGCGCTCCTGGATTTGCGCAAAGCGCTGCCGCTGCGCGCCTTGCAGCTCGGCACCGCCGAGCACGAAATCGCGCAGCGCGTGCTGCAGTGCCTGCCGCTTGGCCGGGCTCGAGCATGGGGTCGGCGCCGATGCCGAGCTGGCGATCTGGCGGTACTTGCGGTACAGCCGCTCATCCGAACCCAGGCGCGTCCTAAACTCGGTCAGCCTGGGCAAGCCCTCGTGGTACGCCGCACGCCAAGCCGGCGTGTCCGCGACTTCGTTCAGGTGCGTGACGGCGCCCCACGCGCGGTCGAGGCGCTCGACCGGCACATCGAGCACCGCCGAAAGCGCGTCGAAGTCGGCGCGCACCGCGTCGCTGACGGCGAGTTCCAATGCGGCATTGGCAGATGCCAGCAATTCATCCAGCGCAGGGCCCACGTGCGCCGCCGTGATGCGGTCGAAGGCCGGCAGCCCCAGCACCTGCAACAGCGGATTTTCGCAAGGCCCTGCGGCCACTGCGGCCGCGGGCTGTACGGCTTCAGGCGCCGGCACGGTGCAGCGCCCGTTCAGCGGCCTCGAGGGTGTTGACCAGCAACATCGTGATGGTCATCGGGCCGACGCCTCCGGGCACTGGCGTGATCCAGCTTGCGACCTGGCGCACGCCTTCGAAATCGACGTCGCCGCACAGCTTGCCCTGTTCGTTGCGGTTCATGCCGACATCGATGACCACCGCCCCCGGCTTGACCATGTCGGCGCGCAGGACGTTGCGCCGACCGACGGCGGCCACGACGATGTCGGCCTGGCGCGTGTACACACCGAGCTCAGGTGTGGCGCTGTGGCACACGGTGACGGTGGCATGGGCTTGCAGCAGCATCAGCGCCATGGGCTTGCCGACGGTGTTGCTGCGGCCGATGACCACCGCATGTTTGCCGCGCGGATCGACGCCGGTGCTGTGCAGCAACTGCATGCAGCCAGAGGGCGTGGCCGGGCGCAGGCCGGGTGCCCCGGCCATCAGCGCACCGGCCGACTGCAGCGAGAAGCCGTCGACATCCTTCGCCGTGTCGACAGCCGCGATCACCCTTTGCGGATCGATATGCCGCGGCAGCGGCATCTGCACCAGGACGCCGTGCACGCCGCTGTCGGCATTGAGTGCGGCGATGCGGGCCAGCAGTTCGGCCTCGCTCAGGCTGGCGCCGTGGCGCTCGAAGATCGAATGCACGCCGCACTCGGCGCAGGCCTTGATCTTGTGGCGCACGTACACCTGGCTGGCCGGGTCGTCGCCGACCAGGATCACCGCCAGCGCCGGTGGCGTGCCGCGTTCGGAGAGTGCCGCAGCACGCTGGGCCACTTCGGCGCGCATCAGGCGCGAAAGGGCGGTGCCGTCCATGAGTTGCGCGGTCATGGCCCACGATCTCCGTTGAGGAGCGGGTCGCGCCCGGCGCGGCCCGCGAAACACTGCGCTGCGTTCAGGCCTTGCTCTGCGCGCCCAGCGCGATTTTCAGCAAGTCGGCGACGGTGTTGGCGTTCAGCTTTTCCATGATGTTGGCGCGGTGCGCCTCCACCGTCTTGATGCTGATCCCCAGGTCGTCGGCAATCTGCTTGTTCAGCCGTCCGGCGACGATGCGCTCCAGCACCTGTGCCTCGCGCGTGGTCAGGCGGCCCAGCAGCGCGTCGCGGCTGGCCTGCTCTTGGTGCTGGGAGAAGGCAGTTCGCGCCTGCTCGAGCATGCGCTCCACCAAGCCCAGCAGTTCGTCTTCCTTGAAGGGCTTCTCGATGAAGTCCATCGCGCCCTTTTTCATCGTCGTCACGGCCATCGGCACGTCGCCGTGGCCGGTGATGAAGACCACCGGCAGCGGGCTCTTGCGCTCGAGCAGCCGGTCCTGCAGTTCCAGCCCGCTCATGCCTTCCATGCGGATGTCGGCAATCAGACAGGCGACTTCGCGGGGGTCGAATCGCGCCAAGAAGGACTCCGACGAATCGAAGCACTTGACGCGGTAGTCCTTGCCCTCGAGCAGCCATTGCAGAGAATCGCGCACGGCCTCGTCGTCATCGACGACATAGACCGTTCCCTTCTTTGGAATCAAGCTCATTCAGGACGCCACGGTGGAGTTCGGGTTGGGATCGCGCTGCGGCTCTGTCGCCAGGCTCGCGGCCTCGCTGCGGACGGGGACTTCAACGGGCAGGGTGAAGGAAAATCGACACCCGCAAACCATCTCGCCATTGTAGAGGTTCTGCGCTCGCATCCGTCCGCGATGCGACTCGACGATGGTGCGGCACAGCGACAAGCCGATGCCCAGGCCTTCGGCCTTGGTGGAGAAGAAGGCCTCGTAAAGACGCGCGATGACTTCGTTCTTCAGCCCCGGGCCCATATCGGTGACGCTGAACTCAATGACACCGCCTTCCTCCGCGGTGTGCCGAGGCACCACGCGCAACTCGATGTTGCGGCGTGGCACCGGCAACTGCGCGCTGTCGATGGCTTCGGCCGCGTTCTTCAGCAGGTTCATCAGCACCTGCTCGATCAGGATCGGGTCGACCTCGATCGACGGCAGTCGTTGCGCCACGTAGGTACGAATCGCCACGTTGCGCCGGCGCAGTTCGATGCCGGCCAGTTCGACGGCGTCTTCGACGATCTGCAGTGCGTGCGCCGGTTGGCGTTGCGGCTCGCTCTTCTTCACGAAGGCGCGGATGCGCCGGATGATCTGGCCGGCGCGCTCGGCCTGGCGTGCCGTCTTGCGCAACGCCGCCAACAGGTCGGCCTTGTCGATCGAATCGGCATCCACGCGCGAGACCATGCCGTTGCAGTAGTTGGTGATGGCCGTCAGCGGCTGGTTCAGCTCGTGCGCCACCGACGATGCCATCTCGCCCATCGTCACCAGCCGGCTCGTCACCTGGGCGCGATCGGCTTGAAGTGCGGCCTGCTCCTCGGCATGCAGGCGCGCGGTGATGTCGGTGGCAATCAGCATTTGCGCCAGCCGCCCGTCGGTCCATTGCAGGTAGCGAGAACGCACGTCGAACCATTTCTGCAGCGGTGCGACGAAGACCTCGCGTGGGTCCGAGCCCGCCTCGGTGAGGACCTGCGTGGGCATGCCGGACAGGCTGTCGACCAGGTCTTCGGCGTCGGGCACGTAACTGGCGCCCGGGCTGTCGCCGGCGAGCAGCGCGTGGCCACCGGCATCGGCACCGAACCACAGTCGGTAGGAGCGGTTGGCAAAGAGCAATTCGCCCTGCGGCACCGACAGCACCGATACCGACGCGTCCAGACCCTCGAGCACGGTGGTGAAGCGCTCGTGAGACGCCGAAAGCTGGTCGCGGATGCGCTTGGCCTCGGTGATGTTCGTCATCGAGGTCATCCAGCCGGTCTGCTGGCCACGCGGGTCGATCAGCGGCGAGACATACATGCGCGCATCGAACAGCGATGCGTCCCTGCGCATCACGCGCACTTCGATGCCGCCGACCGGGCTGCGGCCGCTCAGTTCCTGTTGCAGCAGGCGCGAGTTCTCGTCGACGCGGTCCTGCGGCCAGTAGGGGAAGGGCGGCGCGCGGCCGATCAAGGCCGATTCGGCAAACCCGGTCATCGCGCAGAAGGCGGCGTTGACGTAGGTGATGCGGCCTTCCAGGTCCATGGCGCGCATGCCGGTGAGCATGGAGTTTTCCATGGCGCGGCGGAAATTGGTTTCCTGCACCAGCGCGTTCTGGATCTGCGCGCGCCGGCGCAGGTGGCGCCAGCTGCCGAGCAGCATCCACACCGTCAACACCGACAAGGCCACCACCATCCAGAACAGGGTGTTGCTGATCAGTCCGATCGAGGTGCGAGAGCCTTGTCCACGAAGCACCAGTCCGTTGATCGCCGGGGCCAGGGGAAGCTCATAGGTGATCGGGGTGCGCCACGACGATTTCTGGTCCGGCATCTGCGCGACGGTGCTCGCCAGCACGCGTTGTCGATCGTCGACTACGGCCATGGCGTGGCGGCGCGAAACGTCCGGCGAGACGTAGTGGCGCAGCAGCGACTCGACCGAGTATTCGACCAGCAGCGTGCCGGCAAAGGTATTGCCGGCCACCATGGGCACCTGCATCTGGAACACGGTAGAGCCGGTGCTGTCGAGAAAGACGCGCGAATAAGCCGGTTGGCGCATGTCGCGCGCCTGGGCGAAAGCCACCTCGGCTGCGTTGCGTGCCTGCGCCTGTGGCAATGACGGGTCGGTGGCATCGTTGCCCGGCACACTTTCTTCACGGTACAAGGTGGCCCAGCGTCCCGCCTTGCGTTTGCGGTTGCTGTCCAGCCAGGCAAGCTGGGTGATCGTCGGCCGCTCGCGCACGAAGCCTATGGCCTGCCCGACGAAGTCATCGGTATCGGTTTCGCGTTTCACCAGGTCGCTGGCCATGCGCACCAGTTGCTCCTGGTTCTCGATCAGGTGCAGGCGTATCTGCTGCTGGGCGACCTCGGTATCGCGTTTCAATGACTCGGTCTCGCGTTCGACCTCTTCATTGCGCAGGTACCAGAAGGCCGAGATGATGGCCGCCAGGAACAGCAGCACCGATACCAGCGGCGCCAGCGTGACGAAGCGGTCCTGCCTGGCGGCCGGCTGGTGCACCCACCAGCGGCCCAGCCATCTTCGCGTGCGCAGCCAGGCCGAGGACAGGCTGGAAGTGGTCGCGAGTGGCGCAGGCATGTGCGCGATTATCCAAGGCTGTCGTCGCCAAGGGTGAGCGCTTGCGAGTGTGGATATATTCCATATTAAGAAAACTATACGCATAATTCGGAATCAAATTCGACTTGTGCGACACTGTGCAGCCTTGCTGCAAGAATCGTCGTTCAACACAAGATTGGAGACACCATGTCCGCTTCTCCCGAACCCGTTTCTGGCGCCGCCGCCCACGACCCGGACGCCCTGGAAACGCGCGAATGGCTCGACGCGCTGGCCGCAGTCATCCAATCCGAAGGCAGCGCGCGCGCGCATTTCCTGCTCGAACAACTCATCGAACAGGCGCGCCAGTCGGGCATCGACATGCCCTTCTCGGCGAACACCGGCTATGTCAACACCATCGAACCCGGCGACGAGGAGCGAAGCCC
>DASQFA010000372.1:0-6227 GCA_035633375.1 Rubrivivax sp. | reverse complement strand
CACGCTGCTGAAGAGCCTGATGGGCGTGATCCCTATCAAGACCGGCACCATCGCGCTGGACGGCGAGCCGCTGAACAAGGACACCTCCTACGAACGGGTGCGCAAGGGCGTGGGCTACGTGCCCCAGGGCCGCGAAATCTTCGGCCGGCTGACGGTGGACGAGAACCTGCGCATGGGCCTGGCCTACAAGCCGGGCAGCACACCGACCCCGCCAGAACTGTTCGAGCTGTTTCCGGTGCTCAAGCAGATGATCAACCGCCGCGGCGGCGACCTGTCCGGCGGCCAACAGCAGCAGCTGGCCATCGCACGCGCGCTGGCCGCGGGGCCGAAGCTGCTGGTCCTGGACGAGCCCACCGAAGGCATCCAGCCGAGCATCATCAAGGACATCGGACGTGTCATCCGCATGCTGGCCGAGCGCGGCATGGCCGGCGGCAAGCCGATGGCCATCGTGCTGGTGGAGCAGTTCTACGATTTCGCCGCCGAGCTGGCGGACCAGTACCTGGTGATGGAGCGCGGCGAGGTGGTGCAACGCGGGCGCGGCAAGGACATGGAAGCCGAGGGCGCGCGCCAACGCATGTCGATCTGATATTGCCCACCCCCGCAGCGCCTGCGGCGCGCCAACCAGCAAGCATGCCGGTTGGCCCTGGCAGGCGAGGAACAGTCCGCAGCGACTGTCCCTCGTCGCGGCTCTGCCCCCTCGAGGGGCCACCGCTGGCGGCCCGGCAGGGCCGGTTCCGCGGCGGTCGCTCGGTGACGCCGGGCTCGTCGGCCAGAGGTCGTGGGCGGCACAATGCGTGCCCCGACACCCGCATTTGCAGCCCATGATCACCGTCCACCATCTCGAGAATTCGCGCTCGCAGCGCGTGCTGTGGTTGCTGGAAGAACTGGGCCTGGCCTACGAAATCAAGCACTACCGGCGTGACCCGAAGACCAGTCTGGCACCCGCGGCACTGCGCCAGGTGCACCCGCTGGGCAAGTCGCCGGTGATCACCGATGGCGACGTGACGGTGGCTGAATCGGGCGCGATCATCGAGTACCTGATCGAGCGCCACGGCGGGGGCCGGCTGGTGCCGCCCGCTGGCAGCCTCGACCTGCTGCGCTACCGTTACTGGCTGCACTTTGCCGAGGGCTCGGCCATGCCGCCATTGCTGATGACGCTGGTCTTCGACAAGGTGAAGAACGCGCCGATGCCATTTTTCATCAAGCCGATCGCACGCGCCATTGCCGGCAAGGTGATGGACGGCTTCGTCACCCCCAACCTGAAGAATCAGTTCGACTTCATGGAAGCCGAACTCAAGCGCAGCACATGGTTTGCCGGCGACGAATTCACTGCCGCCGATGTGCAGATGAGCTTCCCGCTCGAGGCCGCGGCGCAGCGCGCCGGGCTGGACGACAGCCGGCCGAAGCTGATGGCGTTCCTGAAACGCATCCACGCCCGGCCGGCCTACAGGCGCGCGCTGGAACGCGGCGGGCCCTACAGCTTCGCCGAGTAGGGGCTGCGCAGCCGACAGGCGGGCTTGCCGTTCAGGTACGCCATACGCGCGGTGGCGTGGCCGCCAGGCCCCAGGCGATGCCGCGCCACGCCGACCACACGCGCCCCAGCAGCTGCATCGCCGGCTCCACCTTGTCGGCCAGCGCGCGCAGCACCACCACGCTGCCGTGCGGCGCGGTGGCACCGGCCACCAAGCTGTCCTGCCGTGCCACCAGGCCGCGTGCCGAATCCAGCAACGCATCGCGCCGTGCCGGCAGCAGTGCCGCGCCGGACGCGAACCACAGCGTTGCCAGCACGCGCCTACCGGCCCAGCCGAGCGGTGAGTCCAGCAAGCGCGTGTCCGCCGCATCGATGCGCCCGCGCTCGAGCCAGGCACCAGGCAGCTCGAGCTCCTGCTGGTAGCAACCGCGCTCGAAGGCCTGGCCGGCAGCCGGCAGGCCCAGCGCCAGCACATCCCAGCCGATCATCTCCGCCGCGGGCGCCAGATCGAAACGCAGCCGGTTGCGCGCACGGCAGGCGCTGTAGGCGATGGTTTCCATCGGCAGCCATTCGAGCCGCGCGCCATCGGCCAGCCGCGCATTGACCAGCTGTTCGGAAAGTTCGCCGGCACTGCGGTAAAAGCGCGTGGCGCCGGGCGTGGTGATCAGCGCATGGCTGCCGCGCTCGAGCTGTGCATCGAGCGCCAGCACATCCCCGCCGACGATGCCGCCGGGCGGATGCACCAGCACATGGTGGCAGATGCCGGGGCCTTCAGGGTACAGCCGCTGCAGCACGCGCAGCGGGCCTTCGTGGCGGTCGAGCGCACCCGTGCCATTGGCGTCATGGGTGTAGTGCAGGTGCAGGTGGGCGTGCCAGGGCATCGGATACAAAGTCAGCCCGCGGGATTGGCGGCGCCGCAGTTTAGGGCACGCTATAACGGCATCCCCCATGCGCAAACCGCCGAGGCGTGGCGCAACGGGCGTTGCGCAGCTATGCGCTGCGCGCCAGCGGCGTTCTCAGGTCGCCTGCTCGAGGAAGCGCTGGGCGTCCAGCGCCGCCATGCAACCGGTGCCGGCGCTGGTGATGGCCTGGCGATAGACATGGTCCTGCACGTCGCCGCAAGCAAAGACTCCGGGGATGCTGGTCATGGTGGCCATGCCGTCCAGACCGGTGCGCGTGATGAGGTAGCCGTCCTTCATCTCCAGCTGGCCCTTGAACAGATCGGTGTTCGGCTGGTGGCCGATGGCGATGAAACAGCCCTTCAGCTCGAGCTGCGTGTCGGCCTCACCCTTCGTCGACTTCAGGCGCACGCCGGTCACGCCCGACGCATCGCCCAGCACTTCGTCGAGCGTGTGCCAAAGGTGCAGCACCACCTTGCCGGTGGCGGCCTTGGCCATCAGCTTGTCGACCATGATGGCTTCGGCGCGGAACTTGTCGCGGCGGTGCACCACATGCACTGTGCGCGCGATGTTCGACAGGTACAGCGCCTCTTCCACCGCGGTGTTGCCGCCGCCGACCACGCACACGTCCTGGTCGCGGTAGAAGAAGCCGTCGCAGGTGGCGCAGCCACTGACGCCGCGCCCCATGAAGGCCTGTTCGCTGGGCAGGCCCAGGTATTTGGCGCTGGCGCCGGTGGCGATGACCAGCGCGTCGCAGCTGTAGTGGCCCGAGTCGCCTTGCAGCTTGAAGGGCCGCGCCGACAGGTCGACCTGGTTCACGTGATCGAAGACGATCTGCGTGTCGAAGCGCTCGGCATGCTTCTGGAAGCGCTGCATCAGATCCGGCCCCTGCACGCCGTCGACGTCGGCCGGCCAGTTGTCGACATCGGTGGTGGTCATCAGCTGCCCGCCCTGGGCCATGCCGGTGATGAGCAGCGGCTTCAGGTTGGCGCGCGCGGCATAGATCGCCGCGCTGTAGCCGGCGGGGCCGGAGCCGAGGATCAGCACCTTGGCGTGGGTCGAAGCGGTACTCATGGGCGGTGTTTCGGCAAAGGCGTGAAGGGGCGGGGCGTCGCGTGAATCCGACGTGGCTTCGATGTTGCGGGCGCGCCCGGCTGGAAACCGGCCGGTCAATGGGCACAATATGCGGAATTGTAGTGACCGTGGCGATGTGTCTCGGCCTGCAGGCCTTCCAACAACATGCGAGGGGACTGTCGATGTCGCTGATGTCCAATCTAGACCTGATCCGCAGGGTGCCGCTGTTCTCGATGCTGACCAACGACCAGGCCCAGTCCATCGCCGATGCGGTGGTGAAGCGGCGTCTGCGCCGAGGTGAGCTGGTGGTGGAGCAGGGGCGCAAGAGCAATGCGCTGTTCATCCTGCTCAACGGCCGGGCGCGCGTGCTCACCTCCGACACACGCGGGCGCGAGGTCATCCTGGCGGTGCTGGAGGCCGGAGACTATGTCGGGGAGATGAGCCTGATCGACAACGAGCCGCATTCGGCCACGGTGCGCGCCGAGGTGCAGACCGACATGCTGGTGCTGGCGCGGGCCGACTTCGCGCGCTGCCTGCCGGAGAACTCCAGCCTGTCCTACGGTGTGATGCGTGGCCTGGTGCGGCGCCTGCGCAACGCCGACCGGCAAATCGAATCGCTGGCCCTGCTCGATGTGTATGGCCGCGTGGCACGCACGCTGCTCGACATGGCTGAAGACGACAAGGGCGTGAAGATCATCCGCCACAAGGTCTCGCGCCAGGACATGGCCAAGGTGGTGGGCGCCTCGCGCGAGATGGTCAGCCGCGTGATGAAGGACCTGGAAGAGCGCGGCGTCATCGAGACCCAGGAAAACGGCTCGGTGATCATCAAGGAACGGCTGCAGAACGATTGATGCGTCGCGGCGCGTCGGCGGCACGCCGGCCCGATCGGCCTGATCGGCCACAATCGCGGCCATGACATTTCCACTCGGTTCGCTGCGCGCCGAAGGCGGCGCGGCAGGCCCCACTTACATGCGCAAGGCTGCCGCGCAGGCGGGCGCGGCCCCGCTGCTTCAGCATGCGCCCGGCGCCCGCTGGCGCCGCCAGGCCGCGCTGGTTGGCGGGGCCGTGCTGTGGCTGCTGTTGCTGCTGGCCTTGGCCACACATCATCTGGGCGACCCGGGCTTCTCCACCTCGGGTGACGGCGCGGCACTGCGCAACAAGGCGGGTGTGATTGGCGCCTGGCTGTCGGACCTGGGCCTTTTCCTGTTCGGCTATTCGGTCTGGTGGCTGGTGCCGGTGGGCCTGCGCGCGTGGCTGTCCGGCCTGGCAGGCGTTGTGCGCGCGGCCGATGAGCCGCCAGCCGCACCGGCGTTGCCGCGTGCGGCGTTCTGGATCGGGCTGGGGCTGCTGATGGCCGCCAGCTCGTCGCTGGAGTGGACACGGCTGTATCGATGGGAATCGCATCTTCCCGGCCACGCCGGCGGTGTGCTCGGATTCACCTTGGGCCCCTTGTCCACGCACTGGCTCGGCTTTGCCGGATCCGGCGTGCTGTGGATCGCCGCGCTCGTCGCCGGCATGTCGCTGGCCATGCGTTTTTCCTGGCTGGCGCTGGCCGATCACATTGGCGCTGCCATCGATGCGCTGCGCCAGCGCCGCCAGCAGCGCCTGGCGCAGGACGAAGACCGGCGCATCGGCGAAAAGTCGCTGGTCGAACGCGAGATCGAGGTCGAGGTCGAGCGCAAGGAGGAGGTGGGCCATGTGCCGCTGGTGATCGAGCCGACGCTGCTCGAGGTGCCGAAATCCGAGCGTGTGGCCAAGGAACGCCAGAAGCCGCTGTTCGTGGAGCTGGCCGACACCAAGCTGCCGCAGGTCGACCTGCTCGATTCGGCGCCGCCGCGCGTCGAGTCGGTCACTCCCGAGTTGCTGGAGATGACCTCGCGGCTGATCGAGAAGAAGCTCAGGGACTTCGGCGTCGAGGTGCGAGTGGTGGCCGCCTCGCCCGGCCCGGTGATCACGCGCTACGAGATCGAACCCGCCACCGGCGTGAAGGGCGCGCAGGTGGTCAACCTGGCCAAGGACCTGGCGCGCTCGCTGTCGCTGGTGAGCATCCGCGTGGTCGAGGTGATCCCCGGCAAGAACTACATGGCGCTCGAATTGCCGAACGCGCGCCGCCAGACGATCCGCCTGTCAGAAATCCTGGGCTCGGAAACCTACAACCAGTCGGCCTCGATGTTGACCATCGGCCTGGGCAAGGACATCGTCGGCAACGCCATGGTCGCCGACCTGGCCAAGATGCCGCACTGCCTGGTGGCCGGCACCACCGGCTCGGGCAAGAGCGTGGGCATCAACGCGATGATCCTGAGCCTGCTCTACAAGGCCGAGGCGCGCGACGTGCGGCTCATCCTCATCGATCCCAAGATGCTCGAGATGAGCATGTACGAAGGCATCCCGCACCTGCTGGCGCCCGTGGTCACCGACATGAAGCAGGCCGCCAACGCGCTGAACTGGTGCGTGGGTGAGATGGAGCGGCGCTACAAACTGATGAGCAAGATCGGCGTGCGCAACCTGGCCGGCTTCAACAAGAAGATCCTCGAGGCCGCCGAACGCGGCGAGAAGCTCGGCAACCCCTTCAGCCTGACGCCCGACGCACCCGAGCCGCTCGACCGCCTGCCGCACGTGGTGGTGGTGATCGACGAACTCGCCGACCTGATGATGGTGGTGGGCAAGAAGATCGAAGAGCTCATCGCGCGGCTGGCGCAGAAGGCGCGCGCCTCGGGCATGCACCTCATCCTGGCCACGCAGCGGCCGAGTGTCGACGTCATCACCGGCCTCATCAAGGCCAA
>DASQFA010000371.1:0-25381 GCA_035633375.1 Rubrivivax sp. | reverse complement strand
AACGGCCGTCGCTTGCCGGCCCCCGGCCCTGGCTCGCGGCCGTTGCCAAACTTTGCACATCGACGTTGCCGACGCCGATCGCCCGGTGGGCGTTGCCGGGGCTGCGCACCGTGCTCGCGTTCGGCCCGAAGTTGCCATTGGCGGCTATGACGACGGCGCCTGCGTCGAACGCCGCGTCGGCGGCCTGCGAGATGGATCCTGAGCTGGCCTGGTTCGCCTGGATCTCGCCGACGATGACGCGGTCGAGGATCGCCACAGCGCGCTGGAATCCGCGCAGCGTCGCCGCCTCGTCGAGACCCGCGGCCGTGTAGATCTTAATGCTGTCGAGCGTGCTGTCGGTGACACCGCGGTGGTCCGCGCCGAGATTCCCGTTCCCCGTGATGATCGCCGCCGTCGACGTGCCGTGGTTCCAGTCGGTGTCGTCAGGATTCGCCCCGGGCCCATTGCCGTTCGCCCCGCCGTTTACGGTGTCGAGCAGGAAGGCGAGGTGGTCGGGGTTGGTGAACATCGTGTGCGTCGCCCGCACGCCCGTGTCGAGCAGTCCGACGAACGTCCCCTTGAAGCCGAAGTACGGGTCCGACACGATGTGGCCTCGGGCGACGCTTGGCTCGTTCTGGGGCGGCGGCTCCTCCGAGTACCGCGGTTCGATCGAGACGACTTCCTCGATCGACGCGAGCTTCTCGACGGCGTACAGAGGGATGTCGACGAGCAGCGCGTTGACGAGCCAGAACTGCTCGACCACTTTGCCGTCGAGCTCTTCGGCGATACGGACAAGGTCGTTCTGCCCCTCGGCGCGTCGCTTCGTGAGCTCGCCGACGATGGCCTCGGCCCGCTTGAGCAGGCGCTGGTTGGTGCGTGACTTGCGAGGCTCGTCACCCGCGGGCTCGGGGAAGCGCGGAATCGCGAGATTCTCGCGTGCGACGATTATGAGTTCATGCCGCTCGCTGAGGTCGTGCTTGTCGAGCCAGGTACGAAGCAGCGGGTGGATCTTGTCAAGCTCGACCTTCGGCGGCTCCTCGGTGATCTTCTTGCGCAGGCGTCGCGCGCTGCTCACGGCATTCCTGCCGAGTTTGCGGAATACGGGCTCGCCGACCTTGCCGTCGGTGATCTCGACCGAGTAGACGATGCCGGTCGGATCTTCCTCTTCGCGACCGCTGGGGTTAAGTTCCGTGGGCATGGCAGTCTCCTTTTCGCTCAAGGGTTCCCGACGGCATCCGCGTCATACAGGTCGTCAAATACGGAACGGCAAAAGCGAGGTCTCCAAATGCAGTGGGCGCATCCTATGAGTTGCAAGACTTGTCGAACAGCCCCTAGATTGTCGGGTTGTCCGCGGCGGCTGTCAGGCGACTGACGCGACGCACAAGATCTTCCGAGGCGCGCGCGACAGTGCCGGCAAGCCGCTGTACTACACGTGGCCGTGGGATCCGGGCGTCGGTCACGCGAACAACGACTGGCGCGCCTGGAAGCTTGGCGCGTCGACCACTGCACAGTCCAACTCGCGCCATGTGTTCCTGACGCAGGACGCGCTGCAGGGCTCACACCACCGGATCGCAACCTGAGCATCTACCGCTTCGACTTCGACCGCGATCCCGCGCGCATGGATGCGCATGCCTGGATCTTCAACACTGGCGACGACGTCCAGCTCGCCGCTGACTAAGCTCGACCGAAAAGCCCGCGTTTCCAGTTGCTGCGCTCCAACGCATAGAGCCGAGTACACGGCGCACTTCAGGATCGCTAGGCTGCCAGAAAGCGTACGTTGCTGGATGTCCGCTGATGGCCGGGCACATCGCCAGCGAATGTCAGATGATCGGTATCTCAAGTTTGGACGACGGCATCAAGGCCGCGACTTCGTTGGATCGACTGTCAAGCCTCGACCCAAAGCAGTTCCAAAGCAGTCCGCCAACCAACAATAATCCAAGCCGCAAAGCTGACGTTGAGCCGCACATCGGGCCAGCACCTTGATCCCGACGATGTTGGCGACAGCGATTCCGGCCGGCATCGAACGGCCGCTAGACAACCCACTACAAAGCCACGGCGACCGGGTAGCCGCGCGCTACACGCCGAATGTCAGTGCTTCGATCTAGCCAAGGTCGCGCGCAGATCAAGCATCGGCTCCTGGCTGACGTTGATCAAGCCTTGCCCAGGTCGGTCCAGGTCTGCAATCACCAGCATGACCGCGGAAAACGCAATCGCCACGGCGAGCAAAGCGGGGCTGCGGTTGGTGCCGGCGATGCCGACGTGGTAGCCCATTGCGGCCAGCGCCAGGACGGCAAGGAGGTACAGAACCACCCAATACGTGCCAGGAACCCGGCTGCGTTCGCGCACCATGACCCGCTCGTCATGAAGCTCCATGATCCTGCCCACAGAGCCCAGGAAAACATCAACCTCTCCCGGCCCTTGCAGCCCGACCGCGGAGGCTACGTTCCAGAGCCGGTCGAGCAGATCTCTCGCCGCCTTTGCCGGCTCGTCGGGCTGCCCATTGGCCCAGCGCAATCGTTGGTCGACGTACTCGCGCAGCACCGTGCGAATCTCTGCACGATAGGCCTGGGGCGTGACGTCACTGAGCAGGTACGTCATGCGGATGGCACTGGCCTCCTTGACCAAGGCCTCTTTTCGCGAATGGAATGCGTCGGCGGCAATGCCGAAGGTGAACGCAAGCAGAAAGGCCAAGAGGCCCAGCGTGGCGCCGACCATCGCACCTACCGGCGCCTCCTTCTCGAGTTCGTGCACCTTCTGTCGCTGTCTCGCCAGCCGATAGCCGACCTCCACCGAGGCGAGCACCAGCAGCAGCGTGCCGACAAGTACGCCCCACAGCGGCAGATCGGCGAATAGACGTCCCATGGTTTGCGGACCCGCTTACCAGCGGCTCAGCGAATTACGCAACTGCGCCTTGACGTCGTCATTGGCAAAGCTGGCATCGATGGACGTACGCGCCACCGACCATAGATCGTCATCGGACCACTCGAAGGTGTGGCGGCACAGCGCGTACTCGTGAACCAGACTGGTATCAAGCAACGCCGGGTCGTCGGTGTTGACCGATACGGCCACACCCGCATGCCGCAGCCGTTCGATGGGATGCCGTTCGATCGAAGACACCACACCCAGTCTCAGGTTCGAAGTCGGGCACACGCCCAACGCAATCCGCCGGTCGACCAGCAAGGCCACGACGCTCGGATCCTCGATCGCGCGCACGCCGTGGTCGATGCGATCGGCGCCCAGCAGTTCGATGGCATCGCGCACGCCTTCGGGCCCACTCGACTCGCCCGCGTGCACGGTGCGCTTCAGTCCCGCAGCGCCGGCTCGCCTGAAGGCTTCCGCAAAACGCTGCCCAGTGCGCCCGGCGGCCGCCTCGTTGCCGTCGATCGACAAGGCGACGACGCGCGGATGACGCAAGGTGATCAGCAGGTCGACCAGTTCGGCCGCGGCGTCGGCCGACTGCGTGCGCAGCAGGCTCACGCACAGGCCCACCGGCGGCAGGCCGTCCTGCTCAGCGGCACGAAAGCCGGCATCGAGCGCGTCGATCATCTCCGGCAACCGCCCGTGCCAGAGCTTCCAGTGTGTCGGGTTGAAGATCAGGTCTGCATACCCCGTGCCGCTGGCAGCCAGTCGTTGGCTGAACGCATAGGCGGCTGAAGCCAACTCATCTCGCGTGCGCACCAGGCCGCAGGCCCAGTCGAGGAAGTGCAGGAAGTCGGCCAATCCTTCGAAGCGGAACAGGCTCTCGCGCGGGCGTGGCATCGGCTCGCCGAACTTGCGCGCCCACTGTTCCAGCAGCAGGGCGTTGAAGCAGCCTTCGAGATGAACGTGCACCTCGGCCTTGGGCAGGGTGCGCAGGCGTTCGACGGCGGAAGAAGGGTGTGTCAAGGAGGCCTCAGCGGCTACTTCGGAAACATGAACTGCACCTGCAGGCGCAGTTGCCAGTTGGCGGCGGCATCGGGATGCACCACGTTGTAGTAGGCGCCAAGCTGGGTGTTCACCGGCAGCTTGCCTAGGTGGAAGATCTTGCCGATGCCGCCGCCCAGCGGTACGGTCCAACGCTGGCTGCTATCGGTTTCCCAGTTGGCGGTGAGGATCGGCGCGCTGTTAAGGTACAGCCCGCCGGGGAAGTTGTAGTTGACGAAGGGCTGCATCAGGAAGTTGTTGTAGCGCCCGCCGGCCTTGCTGCCGCTGAGCGACCACACGTTGTTGGCAAGCACGCCGTAGACCCAAGGGTTGCCTTTCTCCAGCTTCAACACCACGGCGGTCGGCCCCAGCCCCCAGTTCTTGTTGCCGAGCATGTCGTCGGTGTTGGTGGGCAGTTGCGCGATCGCGCCGGCACCCCAGATCAGCCCGCCCGGCCCGGGCTGGGACGGTGACAGGAAGGCCGAGATCTGGATGTCGCCCAAACCAAAGGTGTCGCCTTGGCCGGGCATGAACTCCGGCTGCCGGATCAGCGGCAGGATGGTGCGGGTGATGATGTTCCAGTCCTTGTTCACCTCGATCGGTATCACCGGCTGGATGTTCAGGATGTTCTGCGTGCCCGTCAGCGGGCCGACATTGAAGTTGGTGTTGTTCTGGAACGGCACGCTGATCAGATTGCCCACCGGGTTCTGCGCCAGCTTGGCCAGTTCCTCTGCCGACAACTCCGCCTGGGCCGGGCCGGTGGCGGCAATGGCTGTAAACAACAGCGCTGCTCGGCAGGACAGCGGCGATGCGCGCTTCAGTGCGTGTGACTTGGGCAATGCTCTGTTCTCGCTGGTTCGCGGTGCAGCGATCGCGTTAGCGGGGCATCGGTGATCGAACCAATCGCTACTGCACGATCTGGCTGAGCAGCTTCTGCGATTCCGTCTGGTACTGCGCCTCGCTGATCAGGCCCTGCGTCTGCAGCGACTTCAGCTCCTTCAGCTTCGCCACCGCGGCGGCTTGCGCGGGGTTCACCGTTGGTGCCGCGGGCGGCGCCTGCACGGTCTCGGTGATGTGCACGGTCGTCGGTGCCGGTGTTGCGTAGACCACGGGCGCCGCAGCATGCGCCGCGCTTCCCCAGACCACAGTCCGGTAGGCGGTGCGCCGCGCGACGCCGGCGAACGACAGCGGCGTGAACGGCAACCCGATGATGTCGATGAACAGCGACGCGGGACCGCTGGTCTTGGGCAGCGTGCCCGCGATCACGGTGATGTCGTAGCTGAGGTCGTTGCCGTTGACGCGCGGGTTGCGCAGCGTGACGACCACGTCGGAAAGCTCGTCCTTGCCCTTCTCGAACACCGACAAGGTCGCGTTCGGCGGGTCCTTCAGGAAGCTGTCCGGCCCCGCCTTCCAGAACTGCAGGTATTCGCCGGTCAGGTAGTGGCCGGCGATGCGCACCGGCCGGTCGGAGAAGAACAGCGTCGTCGGACTCAGGCCCTTGAGCGTCAACGTGCGCCCATCGGCGCCCACTTCGAAGCCCTGCGCGTTCTGCACGAAGAGCAACTGTGCCATCACCGGCGCCGCCGCGGGCACTTCCGCGGCCTGGGTTGCGCCCAAGGGCAACGTCAGGCCGACCGCGAGCGATACCGTAGTGATCAGAACCTTGAACAGTCGTTGCATGGCTGGACTCCCTTGAAATGTTTCGTCAGCGCCGCCAGACTGCGCGCCGGTAGGCGGTGCGGCGTGCCACGCCGGCATACGACAGCGGCGTCAGCGGCATGCCGATGATGTCGATGAAGAGCGAGGCCGGTCCGCCCTTGGCCGGCATGCTGCCTTCGAGCACCGCGACCTCGTAGCTCAGGTTTTCAGCCTTCAGCACGGGGTTGCGCAGCGTCACCACGACATCCGCGACCGTCGAATCCTTTTCCAGGACCGAAAGGTTCGCATTCGGGTTGTCCTTCGCGAAGCTGTCCTTGCCCTCGCTCCAGAAGGGGACGAATACGGTGGTCAGCATGTTGCCGGCGATGCGCTCCGGCCGGTCGCTGAAGAAGATCGTTACCGGACTGATGCCCCGCAGCGTGAGCTTCGCGCCGGCCTTGTCGTAGGTCATCGACTTCGCGTTCTGCACGAACAGGAAGTCCGCTTCCTTGCCGGCCTGTGCCAGCGCGGTACGCATGGGCGCCGCCGCTGCCACCAAGGCCGCTGCGGTCATGAAGTTGCGTCGAGTGTTCACGGCGTATCTCGTGGTGTTGTGCGAACGGGGCAGGCTCGGGGCCCTGGCGGGTCCGCGCTTGTGGCCGGACGCCTCATTTGACGAGTTCACTGAGCACCTGCTGGGATGCCTTGTCGTACTGCGCCTGGGTGATCAGCCCTTCCTTCTGCAGGCTCTTGAGCTGCTCGAGCTTCTGCGTCGTGGCGTTCTGTGGCGCCGGTGCCGCGGGTTTCTCGGTCACCTGAACGTTCACCGTGGGCGGTGGTGTGGCGGCCTTTGCGGCGGCGGCCTCGTTCGCGGCCGCGTTGCTGGACACCACGGCTGCCGTTGTCACCGCCGCCGCCGTGCCGACGATCGCGACGCGCCTGATGTTCCGCCGCCAGAAGCCGAGGATGTCGATGAACAGCACCGCATCGCCTGCAGACTGCGGCACCGTGCCTTCGATGATCGTGATGTCGTAGACCAGGTCCTTGCCCTGCATGCGCGGATTGCGCAGGTTGATGACGGCGTTCTGCAGGTCTGCATTGCCGACTTCCAGCATGGAGAGCGTGGCATTCGGCGGGCTCTTGGCGAAGCTGTCCGGGCCCTCGCTCCAAAGCGGCAGGAACTCGTCGCGGGTGTGGTAATGGCCGGCCATACGCACCGGCCGGTCGGTGAAGAACAGCGTCGAGCGGGCGATGTTCTTCATGCGCAGCGTGCCCTTGGCCTTGTCGTAGGCGATGCCGGTCGCGTTCTGCACGAACAGCAGTTCCACCTTTTGCTCCGAGACCGCTACCGCTTGCGGCTTGGCCGTCGCCTGTGCGATGGCGGCCTGCGGCAGCGCGATGAGTGCGGCCAGTGCGATGGCGAGCAGGTGCCTTGCGCGAAGTGCGGATGAGTTCATTTGAGCCTCCTGTGGGTCGATTGAGCAGCCCTTGCGGGAATCCAGGTCACTTCGCCTCGACGATGTCCATGACCACGCGGCGGTTCTTCGCGCGGCCCTGCGCCGTGTCGTTCGACGCCACCGGTTGCGCGTCGCCAAAGCCGCTGGTGCTGACCATGGCGGATGGCACGCCCTGGGCGATCAGGAAGTCGGCCACCGATTGCGCGCGTGCTTTCGACAGATCCACGTTGCTCGGGAATCGGCCGCGCAACTCGGGGCCGATCGGCACGTTGTCGGTGTAGCCCTTGACCTCGATCTTCTGCCCGGTCAGCGTCTTCAGCACTGGCGCCAGCTTGGCCAGCGTGTCCTTGCCGGCGGCGTTGAGTTCCCCGCCGCCTTCGGGGAACAGGATACCGTTGGCCAGCGTCACGCGCACCGCGTTCTGCAACTGCGTGATCTGCGCCTGGTCGGCGGCGACCTCACCCTTCAGTTTGGCGTCGAGCTGCTGGTAGGTGGCGGACTTCTGCACCTCCTGGTTGTAGGTGCTCTGCGAGACGCAGGCCGATAGCAGCGCCGCGGCGGTGAGCAGCGCAATGGCGCCTTGGTTCTTGAGTGTCATGGTCGTTCCTCCGGTTGTGTTTCAGGGTCGGGTAATGCGCTGCGATAGCGCTATGTTTTCGCTGCCTTGCCGCTCATGTACTCACGAGCCAGCAGTGCCGTCAGCATCACGTGCAGCACGACCGCCGGCCACAGCAGCAAGCCGCTCGAAGCGCCCGACCAGCCCAGGTAGGCGAGATACAGCGTGAGCGCTGCACCGTAGATCAACATGCCGAGCAGCGGCGGGCCCGGCCAGCAGGCGATCGACAACGCGATCAGCGCGATGCCGGCCACGCGCGCCACGGTCGCGGCCACACCCATGAGCTCCACGCCAAGCAGCAACTGCCCGACCAGCGACGGCATGAGCAGCAGCGCCACGCCGGTCGCGGCTTCGCCGACTGCGGCGAGAACAAGCACCCATTTCATCGAATCTGTCTTGTGAGCGCACGAGATCTTCAGCGCCAGCCGACGCCGCGGGCACCGACGCCGACGCCGTGGAATCCGGGGCCTACGCCGCCACCCACGCCGATCCAGTCGATGAACAGCGATGTGGCGCCGCCAGTTGTGGGCACCTTGCCTTCGATCAACTTGTACTGATAGACGATGTCCTTGCCTTCGACCACTGGCTGGCTGAGCGTGACCACGGCCAGCGCGTTCGTTTTCTGCCCCGCTTCGTACACCGACAGCGTGGCGTTGGGCGGGTTCTTTGCAAAGTTGTTCGGGCCTGCGGCCGCAGTCCATTCCTCCATATAGGCCGGCATCGTCAGATGTCCGGCGACACGCTTCGGCCGATCGGAGAAGTAGATCGCCTGCGGCGACACATTCACCAGCCGTAGCGTCGTGTCGTCTGCCTTCAGCGATTCGGCGCTCTGCACGAACATCAGTTGCACCTTGGCGTCGGAAGCGCGCGCGGGGCTCAGCAGGGCGCTCAGCGGCATGGCCATCGCGGCAAGTGCGGCGACTTTCAGAAAGGTTCGGCTTGAAATCATGGCAATCCCTCTGCTTATGGCACTCAACGCCTGTCGCTAGTCCACCACGGCCAGCAGCGTCTCGTTGTTGCTCATCGTGGCTGCACGGTATCAAGCACAGAGCGAGCAGCCAACTGGACCTTGGTCCAGGTCGGTTCCAATGCGCTCACACCCCGCGAAGCGACCAGCCGAGCAGGAGCAGACCGCTCGCGGCAATCCAGCTGCCGCCGACACGCATGGCCACGCGCGCCCAGGGCGAGCGCAACGCGACACAGAGCGCGGCGACCAGGACGATGGCCACGAAGACCGTGCCGGCCAGGCCGAACAGGGCCACGACCGCCGCTGTGGACAGGCCCATGCCGGTGCCATTGAGGTAGCCGTGCACCAGGCCGATCAAGGCAGCGAGCAGCGTCATCGAGCGCAGCGAGAGCTTCGCATCGGCCACAACCAGGCCACCCAGCAGCACAAACCAGAACGCTGCCGCCAGCGGGCCGGCGCTGACGCTGGCGGCGCTGAGTCCGGCCAGGCCGCCGAGCAGCCATGACGCCGGCAGCGTGAACATCGTCCGTCTGGAATGAGCGGCCCCACGCAACCCGGCCAGCAGCGCCAACGCCAGCGCGGGCACCAGATCCTCGGGGCTGGTGAGGAAGTGCAGCATGCCGTCGTAGACCGGGCCCAGGCCGGTCGCCTCGAGGTGCGCCTGGGCGGGCCCACAGCCCAGAGCGATGGCCAGCACCGCAAGAACGCGTGCACGCTGCCCACAGACCCCAGTCATGCCAGCACCCTGACCATGAAGAACGCGCCCCCCGCGGCGACCGCCGCGCCGGCGACCCGAAGCAACTGCCGCCCCCAGGGCCGGCTGTGCACGGTGCCGATGCCGATGCCCAGCGCATGCAGGCAGCCGGTCGCGATCACGAAGCCCATGCTGTAGAGCAACGCGCTCTGGCCGGGTGGCAGCTCGGTGCCGTGCGCATGGCCGTGGAAGATCGCTAAGCATCCGACCAGCAGTGCCGCGACGACCAGCGGCGCTCGCAGTTCGAAGGCGACGGCGGCGCCCAGCACGATCGCCGACGCGGCGATGCCGACTTCCACCCCCGGGACCGGCGCGCCGAGAAACCCGAGCAGGCCGCCCAGCGCCATGACCAACGGAAACGCCACCGGCAGCACCCAGATCGCGGGCATGCCGAGTTGCCCACCCCACAGGCCGACAGCGACCATGGCGAGCACATGGTCCAGGCCCGACACCGGATGCAGCAAACCCGTCAAAAGCCCGGCAGCCTCGGCCTGCTGAACGTGCGCGAATGCGGCCTGTGCCCAGCCAGCCGCCAGCAGGGCCAGCGCCTGTGCCGATCCGCGCCGAAGTCCCGGCATCATCGCCACGCAGCGATCAACGGCGCGACGCGCTGGATCGTCCAGAACGCACCAAGCCCGCCGACCACATAACCCGGCAGCGCCTGCACCCAGCGCGGCCAGTGCACCTGCAGCACGCGGAAGGATCGCTCCAGCGCCAGCACCAGCGCGACGAAAGCCAGCTGCCCCAGCTCGACCCCAATGTTGAAGGACAGCAGCGCCAGCGGCAGGTCCTGCCGCGGCAGGCCCGCGCTCGTCATCGCGGTGGCGAAGCCGAAGCCGTGCAACAGCCCGAAGGCAAAGGCCACCACCCAAGGGTGGCGGATGGTGAAGCTGGTCTGGCCGCGCCAGACGCGAACGATCTCCGGGCCGAGAAACAGGATGCTCAAGGCGATGAGCGCGTTCAGCGGCAATGCCGGCACATTTGCGATACCCAGCGTGGCCAGGGCCAGCGTGATGCTGTGGGCGACGGTGAAGGCGGTGACCGTCTTCACCAGCATCCAGCGGTTGCCGACGATCAGCAGCAAGCCGAGCACGAACAGCAGGTGATCGGCGCCGAACAGGATGTGCCGGATGCCTTCGACCACGTAGGTGCCCATCACCTGCCAGCGCGTCTGAGTGGCCGCGACCTCGACCCAGGGCTGCGACGGCCGCGCGATGGTCTGCAGCGTGCGGCCGTCGAGAAACTCGAAGCGCACCAGGGCATCGGTGATGGTGAACTGCAGGCCCTTGATGTCGATGTGCTGGCCGGCCAGCCCGTTTGGCCCAGCGTCGATCCAGCGGCGCTCGATGAGCGAATCGTTGAACTCCTGCACGACGGGGGGCTTCAGATCCGTCACGCCCGGGGGCAGGCTCAGCAGGAGGGGAAGTCGACGGCCGGCGAGCACGGGTGTGCGCCACAGCACCGTGTACTGGCCGGGTGCCGATTCCTTGACCTCCAGAAAGGCCGGCCGGGATTCGTGAGCATGCGCCGCCGGCATGCCGCCGAGCAACGCGAACAGCAGCGCCAAGGCGCAGGCGGCAATACCGTGTAGGCGCAGCCGCAGCCGCAGGCGCAGGCGCATCACTTCGACACCGCGCCCGCAGGTTCGGGCCCTTTCGCCATCGGCGTGGGCGCTGCGGGTGGCTTGGGCAGCACGGACGAAATGGCCGCCGCCTCGTCGGGCGGACCGGGCAGCAGCACGGTGTAGCTTTCGCGCATCGTCTTGTAGGACTTCGCCCAGGCCAGTGCCTTCTGCTCGCGCAGCCATGCGGCCCGCACGTCGGCCTCGACCTCTTCGAAGGCCGGCACGCGGCCGGGCACCGCGGTGTCCACGAACACCAGGTGCCAGCCGAATCCCGATTCGATGGGCCCTTGCCACAAGCCGGGCGGCAGCTTGGCCACCGCCAGCGCGAACGGTGCGCCGAACTCCTTGCCCAGGAACTCCGGGCTGCGGTCGCGGTAGTGGTCCTGGAACATGAACGGGTCGGCGAGGGCAGCAGCGACTTTGGTGTCGACCGGCTGGCCGGCAATCTGGGCCAGCGCCTGCTGCGCATCGTCTCGCGCGCGCACACCGCGCCGGTCGGGCGAGAAGTACAGGTGCCGCAGGCTCAGGCGCGGCGGCTGCGCGAACTTGGCGCTGTTCGTCTCGAACCAGCCGTTCAGCTCGGCGGTCGTCGGCTCGCGCGCCGCGGCCACGTCCTCGGCCAGGAATTGCATCTTCTGCGCCATGCGGCGCTTGACGATCTCGTCGTCCTTGTCGAGGCCCATCGCCAGCGCCTCGCGGTAGAGGATTTCCTGCTCGACCTTGGTCTCGACCAGGCGCTGCAGTTCCTGCGGCGTCGGCAAGCGGCGCCACTGCGACTGGAACAGCTGGGTCAGCTGGTTGATCTCGTCGAGCGAAAGCCGGATCTCCTTCGACGGCGCCACCGTCGTCAGCTGACCCGGCGGCGCCAGGCCGTACAGGCCGAACAGCAGCGCGCCGATCAGCAGGAAGTGCAGCAGCGGCTCATGCAGCAGACGGGTCATGGAGCGCGCACGGTCATCGGCGCGACCGCCGTGGGCAACGACCCCGGCGCCGCCGCGCCTGCAGCGCTGCCACCGGGGCTTTGCCGCAGGTAGTTCAGCATCGCCAGCATCGAGGGGTACTGTTGGCGAACGCTCGACTTCATCAGCACCTGGTACACAGGCACCGCGTCCCAATACTGCCAGGCAGCAAGGTCCGGCGCGACGGCACCGGCGTTTTCCGGATGGGCGTTGATGTACACCCGGTACGACTGGATCACGCGCTCGCGCCGGATGACGGCGTTGGTGTGGCCCTGCACCGACAGCGCCAGCAGCGCGGCCTCGACCTCCGGCGCCGAGCGCGCACGGTCGCGCAGGTACTTCTCCTCGACCCAGTCCATGCGTGCCGGGCCGCGCAACTCGAGCAGCGCGGTCAACGTCGGCGCCAGGTCGGTAGCATCGCCCGCTCGCCAGTCCGCATCCAGGTGCTGCTCCAGCGCGGCGGCGTCATGTTCGTCGCCGGCAATCCCCAACAGCAGCAAATAGAGCCGGCGGCGTGAGGCGAGCTGCGGGTCCGCCAGCCACGCCCGAAGTTTGCGCGCGTCGAGGTGCGGCTTTGCGCCGCGCATCGCTGCGTACGGCGCGGAGGAGAGCTCGCCGTGTGCGATCTTCGCCACCAGCGGCTGTGGACTTTCGAGCCTCGGCACGACCAGCGCGACACGATTGCGCCACTGCGGCAGGCTCAGCGCGTCGGTGCGCTGGCCCACCGCGAGCTGGCGCAGCCACCCCGCCTGATCGGTGCCGATCGCACCCAGCACCACCCAGCCGGGCAGCGGCTCTTCGCGGATCAGCAGCAGGGCCTCACCCTTGCCCAACGCGTGCTGCACCGCGGGAGCGGTGCGCGGGTAGCCGCCTTCGATGGTGCGGGTCGTTGGCCTTTCGCCACGCAGCACCTCGATGACGCGGAACTGGCCCGCATCGGCGGTCGGCAGCGCCAGCACCGCCTGCGGAGCGGCGGCCAGTTGCTGTGCCACGGTCTGCTGGCCGGCACCCAGGCAGATGGGGCAGGCCGCGACCGCAGTGCTCAGACTCAGCAGTGCCGCGGCAAGCCAAAGCCTTGTCGCCCTGCGTGCCCGCTTCGCGACAGCGGCCGACGCTATTTCTTCGTCCCGGCGAACCACGCTTCCACCTCGGCCTTGGCCTTCTGCAGGCCCTGGGTGGCCGCCTCCTCGAGGATGCGCCGCCGCATCTGCACGCGCAACTCCTGGAACCTCTGCTGCTGGTCCGCGTTGAGCAACGGCGAGATCTGCTCGTCGAAGGACACACCGAGCTTGCGCAGGGCTTCCACCTTCTGCACGCCGCTGAGCTTGGTGTCGGTCTTCAGCGCGCCGAGCTGCTTGAGCTCGGCCTGCAGGATCGGAACGATCTGCTTCTTCTGCTCTTCGGTCAGCTTGAGTTCGAGCGAGAACTGGTTGGACAGCGCCGTCAGCGGATTGGCGGCGATCTGCGGCGCAGGCACGATCTCGTAGTTGGCGTACCCGAACTCGTTGCTGCGCGCCGCGAAGTAGCTGTCGCCGATCTTGTAGAAGGTGAACGAGTACGGGTCCTGCGACAAGGGGATGACGAGCCTGCCGCCCTCGATGCGGTAGGGGGTGGTCGTGCCCTCGTAGCTGCCGCGCGCGACGTTGCCGAACGCGCTGGGGAAGACGGCCCCGGGGCCAAGGCGCATCACGTTGGTCTGCCCTTCGGCCGTGAACGGCTGGAAGAACTGCTCGCCGGTCACGTTGTTGCGCAGCCAGATGGCCTTGCCGACGAGCAACGCCTTCAGCTGCGCGTCGTTCAGCGCGTTGACGCCCTTGGCCTTGAGGTCGGTGACGGTGGTGCCTGCCGCAGCGAGTTTGCGCGATTCGGCCGAGGGCGTGTACCAGATCGGCGTGGTCCAGGCGCGCTCCTGGCCGGTGAGTGGCACCACGTCGGGCGGGGGCAGCCCGGACTTTACCGCCTGGATCAGCGTCCAGCGCGGGGTCGGGATTTCCAGCACGCGCAGGTAGTAGAAGGCGTGCAGGCTGGCGTCGAACTCAGGGTCGGACCACAGCGTCTTCAGTTCCGCGGCGCCGACGTCGTTGCTGTAGGTGGCCTTTTCCAGGTCCACCGTGCTGCGGATGGCCGGCACGCGGCCGGACCACTTCTCGGGCTTGCGGTCGCCGGCCCAGACCACGTCGAAGACCTTCTCGAAACTCTGGCCGTTCTGCGTCCAGCCCTTGACCACCTGGATGCGGTCGAGGTGGGCTGAAGCAGGGTCCTTCACCGCCCAGATGACGAACTTCGGCGCCGTGCCCTTGCCGCCCGTGGGCATGGGCCCTAAGTCGCCACCCATCGGCACGCCGGCGGCATAGGACTGCTTGATCCAGTCGCGGGCATTGACGATGTCCTTGTCGTAGCCCCAGCCGCCGAACAGGCGCACCCTGATGTGAGGGCCGCTGACGCCGAAGGTCTCCTTGCGGTACATCGCGTCCCAGATCGATGCGCGTGTGTTCTCCTCGGCCCACACGCCGGTCAGCCCGCCAGGGTTGGTCAGCCGCACGTCCATCGTGCCGCCGATCAGCACCCCGGCAAAGCGCCGCTCGAGCGTGGCGTCGGCACTGGCATGCAGGCCGAAGAAGTTGTCCTGCCGGTAAGGGGCGGCGCTGTTGTGCGAATCGGAGCCGCCGGCCATGCCGAACTTGTAGGGGTTGTAGCCGCGCGCGTCCTGCATCGCGATGCCGTCCTTGAAGGCCTGGCGCACGTAGCTGCCGGTGATGCGGTCGATGCGGCCGACGTCGGCCGGCAGGCCGAGCAGGCCCTGGAACAGCTCGTAGTTGGAGAACTCGTCGTTGGGCGACAGCAGGGGGTGCGTTTCCGACTGGCCCTTGCCCTGCTTGATCTCGGTGAGGCGTTCGTTGCGGTCGCGTGCGGCCGCCCAGGCGGCGTCGATCGGCCGGCCGGTGGTCTGGTCGACATCCACCGGGAACATCCAGCCGTCGCTGACGTTGGCGTTGTGCGAGATGGCGAGCAAGTCGTTACCGGCCTTGCGCTGCGCGTCCATCCAGCTCCACAGGTCGGTGGGGCGCGTAGACTCGAGCGAGCTGAACGGATACTCGGGCACCTTGGCGCAGTCACGGAAGAAGACGTTGCGGTGCATGTTTCGGTTGTCCGGCATCGAGGTCCACTCGTAGGAGCAGAACGCGGTGAACTTGCCGGGCTTGTTCTGCTCGTCGGCGATCTGCACGTTCTCCTTCCACACTGTGGACGTGATCTTCGGGTCCATGAAGGCCTTCACCGGCGCGCCGGCGCCCAGCTTGAGCAGGTAGGAGAACACTCGGTTCTGCTCTTCCGCGCTGTTCGGGTCCTTCATGATCATCGGCTGCGCCTCTGGCAGCTTGCTCACCGCAGAACCCGGCATATTGGCCTGCTTGGTGACACCGACGTACTCCGAGTGGTCCGTCACGCCCATGAAGTCGAGCGGCGTATCGATCTTGATGTCGAAGCCCATTGGGTGCTTGATGGTCTGGCCCTGCGCGTACTGGTAGGCCTCGGCCGGGCCGGTGAGGCGGTTGCCCATCACCCAGGCATCGACCGACCAGCTGGTGTGCAGGTGCGTCTCGCCGAAGTAGGCATTGCGCTCCGGGTTGGGCTGCGGCGCAGCGGCCTGTGCCGCGGCCGGCGCGGGCGCCGAGGCTGCCGGCTCCGCCGGGGCCGAGGCTGCCGCCGTCTTGGCGGCCGATGCCGCATCCGCCGCGGGCTTGGCCGGCGCGGCGGGCTCGGGCTCCTTCTTCTGGCAGGCACCGAGCGTGGCAAGCGCAAGGATCGCCAAGGAGGCTGCGTAAGGGCGGCGTGAACTCATGACTGGGGCTCCCATGGGGTACTGGTTTGGCTGATCTGGAAGTACGACGGATGAACGCCATTCCTGCCGAATCTCGCGCTCGCGCAGCCGCGATTGTTGCTGTTGTTGGCGGCGTTGCTGGGCGACACTTTCACCAACGCGCCCGCGATTGTCAGGGTGAAGGCCGGCATGGCTGCGGCGGCCAGGGTCAGCCGCCTCATCGCGTCGATGGCGAACCACCGCCGATGGCGCTGCCGATGGCCGCCAGCAACGCCTCGTCGTCGACCGGTTTGCACAGGTAGGCCTTCGCGCCCAGCTTCAAAGCCCGTGCGTGGGACTCGGGAGTGTCGTGTCCGGTGATGACCACCACCGGCACGGCCGCATGCCCCACGGCCAGCGCGCATTGAACGTCGAAGCCGTTCATGTCGGGCATGTGCAGGTCAAGCACCAGGCAGTCCGGCTCGTGGTCATCGATCGATTGCATAAACGCCGTGCCGCCGGCATAGGTTTCGACCGCGAAGCCGGCCGAGGAAACCAGCCGCGACAAGGCCACGCGCACGTCCGCATCGTCGTCCACCACGGCCAGCAGCTTCACCATGCACCTCATCGTGACCGTAGGCTATCGAGGACGCGCGGCCAAGCCAACTGGACCTTGGTCCAGGTCCTTGCGACGCGGGCCTGGACGTGCATGGTCAATCGCCCTCGGTCACCACGTCAACCTCGACGTGACGCACGCTCAACCGCGGTGCCGACGCGTCGGGCGCCGGCGGCAGCATCCGGCCGATGGCAGCCACCTCGGCAGGTGTGAAACGCGACGGACTGCGCACCACAGCGGTCACGCTGGCGCGCGCGCCTTCGCGCGGCGTGAAGGAGACCTCGATCAACCTTGCCTCGGGCCGCTGCGCGATGGCCGCCGTCAGCACACTGCGCGCGCTCGCCTCGTAGCGCTGTTCGGCGATGAGACGCACGCCGTGCACCGCGAGCGTGGCCACCAAGCTCGCCATCACCAGCAGGCTCAATGCTTCGCGGCGCAGGACGGCGCCAAGCGATGAACCGGCACGCCGTGCGCGGCTGCGGTAGCCGCAAAGCCACAGCGCGATCGAGGCGCCGACCTGGATCGCCACCATGTTGACGAAGGCCATCAGGAAGGCCCCCTGCGCCAGCGCCCAATGGGCGCGCGAGCCGAGGAGGGCGGCAGTGGCCAGTGGCGGCACCAGCGTCACCGCGATCGCGATGCCGACGATCGCCGAGCTCAGCCGCGGCGACGCTACCGCGTATGCGCTGATCGCGCCGCCAACCAGGGCGACGACAAGGTCGATCAGGCGCGGCGCCGTCAGCATGAGCATTTGGTCGGTGGGCGCGGCGTCGGGCACGACGCGGCCGATCAAGGCGCTGGTGGCCAGCACCAACAGCGCGCCCCCGAGCAGCGTGGCGGCAGCCCTTCGCAGCAACCGGTTGTCGGCATCGACCAGCGCAAGCCCGATGCCCATGACCGGCCCGGTCAGCGACGCCACCAGCATCGCGCCGATGACGGTGCTCGAGCTGTTGCCCAAGAGCCCCGCACAGGCAAGCACCGTGGCGGCGAGGTTGCGCAGGATGAAGGGCCGGTCGAACGCGGCACCCTGGCGGATCGTGTCGGGAACGGCTTCAACGGACCTGTCTGCAAGCATGGCGCTTCAGTTACCTGCAGGCGACGTCGGATGCGCCGCTTGAAACGTTCAAGGGGCACTTCCGCGCTGGCCTTGCGCGCTCTGCTTCGCCACGGTCTTGACGACAGCCTTGCCTGCCGCTGCTTGACCGGTGCGGGCGAGGCATTTTTCGGGCGACTTCTTCCCTGGCGCCTTGACCGGCGGCACCTTGGCGTTGCCCAGGCTGCTCAGCCGAGTGTCGGGAGTCCACTGCGCTGCCTTGAGCTTGCCTTCGGCCTGGCGCACATTTTGCGCCGCCTCGGCGAGGTTACCGGCCGCTGCGGCCAGTCCAGGGTTCCTGGGTTTACGAGGGGTCATGCTTCTCCCCAGGCAGATCACTCGCGTCGTGCCGCATCGCTACAGCATGGCGCTGCGTCACGTCTTGTCGGCGTGAGGCTGATGCTTGCCCTCGTGCTTGCCGTGGTGTCCGTTGTGGTGGTAGCCCCAGTGCTCGCTGTCCTCGTACAGCACCAGCTTGTCGGGGTCCAGGCCTTCGCGCTTCTTTAGGTCGGCCAGCAGCGCCGCGTCGCTGAGATCGAGCGGGTGCGACTGGTCCCAGTCGTGCTGGGCCACCTTCTCGAGCCGCTTCACGGCCGCCGGGTCATCCGTCTCGATGGCCAGTTCGCGCCGGTCGTCGAAGCTGCCGGGCGCGATGTTGATCGAGCCGCTGATGGCCCGCTGGCTATCGGCGCACAGCATCTTGGCGTGCAGCTTCAGGTGCTTCAGGGTGTGCACCTTGGCGCCTACATCCTGCAGGATGCGCATGCCGCCCACGCCTTCGATCAACTTGTCGGGTTTGAGTGAGTGCGGCGGCTTGGCCAGGATGTGCACCTTGACGCCGCGCGTCACCGCGCGCACCAGACGTTCGATGATCACCTGGTCCTGGTACCGCTCGTTCTGCAACCACAGCGTGTGTTTGGTCTGGTCGATGAACTCGGCCATGCGCTGGCGGCCGTTGTTGGGGCACCAGATCAGCGCCAAACCCGCCTGTGGCTTGAACTCCTTGTGCTCCCAGTCGGCGTCGAAGCAGGACACCATCTCGGCCACCTCGTGCCCCTTCGTGGTGACGATCGCGTAGTCGCGCGTCTTCGTCAGGTCCTTCGGTTCCCAGTTCAGCGACTCGACAAAGCCTGTTCTGTTGTCGACCACCATCGACTTCTGGTGCGTCAGCGCGAAGGCCGGGTTGCTGTCGTGCACGGCGATGCCGGCATCGGTGAGCAGCTTGCGCGCTTCCTCGTTTTCCGACTCGCCGCTGCGTCGCGCCGGGTTGAGCATCACACGCACCTTGACGCCGCGCTGGTGCGCCGCGATCACCGCGTCGATCAACGTCGTGTCGGTGAACAGAAACATGCGGATGTTCAGCGCCACCTTCGCGCTGTCAATGGCATCGACGATGGGCTTGGCGGTGTCATCGGGAAGAACGATCAGGGTGTGCGACATAGCGGGGCCTCACAGAGTTGTTGGTGAGCGCTGAGCTTACGCGGGCAACTTGCGGTCATGGCCTTCGGCCGTAGCCCAGCTGCACGCTTGACTGTTCTGGTCACTGACCATTCGGCAGATCGCCCGCAACGCTGGCGGTCCAAGTCAAGCATCAGGACGACGGTGACTTCGGGATCTGAACCTCGTCGGTGTGGTGCTTGTCTGCCTTGGGCGGACGATGTGCTTCGAAAAGCGTCTGCATCCGCTTGAGCTTGAAGACGCCGTAGATGACCGTGCTGAGCATCGTGATGACGAGCACACCGCCAAGTGCCCTCTCAACGACGAAGCTGGCTTCGCGATTGGCGACGTAGCCACCGATCGCGAGCACCGGGATCGCGAGGTTGATCACCCAGTTCACCGGCTTGGAAACCACGAAGTGAAGGGTGCCGAAACCGGCCAGCTGGTACAGCATGAACGGAATGATCGCCAGCGCCGGGATCAGTTCGGAGGCCCCCAGGGGCACGGGCTCCGCACCGGGCACGAGCTTGTGCAAAAGCTCGCTGTTGGCAAGCTGGTGGAAAAGTGTCGGCAGTGCATACAGGAACGAGACGACACCCATCAGTTCGAGCACCAGCGCGCCACTCCAGAGCCCGACCTTCGAGGCATTGTCACCGGTCGCACCCGTCGAATCGCTCGCGACGAAGAGCCCTGCGACAACCGACGAGGCGCTCGCCAGCATGAGGAATTCGATCGTGATGCCAAAGCCCGTCGGCTCGCCCGTCTTCAGCAACAGCAGCGCGGTGAAGCCAGGCACGTAGAACATCACGCGGATGACGCGGATGGTGAGCCGCGGGTCACGCTCCGGCGGCATCACGGGCAGCGGCAAGCCATCGGTTCCGATCTTCGATACTTCATGCGTCATTGAATCCTCCTCGGGTGATCAGTGGCGCCCATCATTCCTGCCGCGAGCGCCGGGTGGCGGGCGATGTCGCATTTCGGGCTGCTGCAGACCGATCGAGCCACGCGTTTGCGCCGTAGACAGGTCGCTTTGGCGATGAACGGCCGGCCCAGCCAGTCTCGTGTCACGGACGGCTCGCCGCAGTGATCAAGATCTCGACGCGGCAGGTCGTGGCGCGTCCCAGCTGCGTATCGATTCTCGCCACGGGCCGCATGGGCCACGGCAAGTGCGCCCTGAAGCTCGAAGCCGCTCATCACGGACATGTCCGTGTCCAGCACGAGGCAGTCTGGCTCGTGGTCTTCGACGGAGTGCAGAAACTCCGCGCCGGACGCGATGGACGTGGCGGACTCGACGGCGAAAACAGCCGACGAGACGAGCCGCGTCAAGGCGATGCGAACATCCCCATCGTCATCCACCACGGCTAGCAGCAGCGTCTCGCATTCCATCGTGAGCGGACGGTATCAAGCGAAGACGGCCGATCCAACTGGACCTTGGTCCAGGTTTTGACGACGCCGCAGGCGCGGCAGTGCGGCTTCAGGTCCGGGTCGTCGAACCGACACCCGCGCGTTCCGCCAGCTTCACGAGATCGGCGACGACACGCACACCCATCTTGCGCATAAGGTTGCCGCGATGGAACTTGATGGTCTTCTCCACCGTGCCGAGGTCGGCGGCGATCTGCTTGTTCAACTTGCCGGCGACGATGCCGTCGAGCACCTGTCGTTCGCGCTCGGTCAGCGATCCGAGACTTCGTGCCAGGTGCTCGCGCTGCGCATTGGCGCGATGCAGTGCCTGGCCCTTGGTCAGAGCCTCGTGAATCGCGGCAATCAGCTCGGTGTCGTCCACCGGCTTGGTGAGGAAGTCCGTCGCACCATGCTTCATCGCCTGGACGCTGGCCGCGATGTTGCCACGCCCGGTAAGGAAGATGATCGGCAGGGAGCTGACCTGCTGCTCCAGTGCCTGCTGCAGCTGCAAGCCGTTCAACCCGGGCATCGCCAGGTCGAGCACCAGGCACCCGGGCGCACTGCGGTCGTGCCCGTCGAGAAACTCCTGGGCCGACGCAAAGGTGGCCACTTTCATCTCGGCCGATTGCAGCAGCCGCGCCAGGGCCCTCAACAGGTCGGGATCGTCGTCGACCAGGTAGACGGTGGGTGCGGGTTCTTCCATCGGCGTTCAGTTCGGCTTCGCGGGCAATTCGCAATGCAGGGTCGCGCCTGCGTCCGCATTGTTGCTTGCCCACAGGCGGCCGCCGTGGGCCTCGACGATCGATCGGCAGATGGCCAGGCCCAGCCCCAGGCCTTGCGTCTTGGTGGTCACGAAGGGCTCGAAGATGCGCTCCAGGTCCGCCTCGGCAATGCCCGCGCCGCGGTCGGTGACGCTGATCTCGATGTGCCCCCGCGCATTGCGTTGTGTCCGCACGAACAGGCGGCGGTCCGTCTCGCGACCGAGCATGGCATCGCAGCCGTTCATCATGAAGTTGAGCAACACCTGCTGCAACTGGTTGCGCTCGCCGCTTACCTCCGGCAGCGCATCGGCCAGCTCGGTGGCGACCGTCACATCGCGGTTGAGCAGGTCGCTGCGCATCAGGCGCAGCGATTCCTCGACCACGTCGTTGACGTCCAGCGTTTGATGCTGCGCCTGCTCCTTGCGCAGCATCGCGCGCAGCCGCTGGATCACCGATCGCGCACGGTGGTCGCTCTTGACGATGTCGGACAGGATCTCCGCAAGCTGGTCGACGCGCGGCGGGCTCTGCGCCAGAAAGCGCTGCGCCGCCTGCGCATTGCTCAGGATGGCCGTCAGCGGCTGGTTCAGTTCGTGGGCCAGCGATCCGGACAGTTCGCCCAGCATCGCCACCCGCGACAGGTGCGCGAGCTCGTCGCGCTGGCGTGCCGTGGCCTGCTCGAGGCGCAGGCGATGGCTGATGTCGACCACCGACGCCAACACGAAGAGCCCTTCGTCGGTGGCCATCGGGCTGAGGGCCACTTCCACCGGGAACTCGCCGCCGTCCTTGCGGCAGGCAAACAGCTCGCGGCCGGCGACCATCGCGCGTGGCTGCGGGTCTGCCGCATACAGCGTCCGCAGGCCGGCGTGCGCGCTGCGGGAGCGTTCGGGAACCAGCCGGTCGACGGGCATGGAGAGCAGTTCGGCGCGCGTATGGCCGAACAGGACTTCCGCCTGGGCATTCGCCAGCGCGATCGTGCCTCGGTCGTCGACCACGAGGATCGCGCTCGGCACGGCTTCGACCACCGCGCGGAAGCGCATCTCACTGGCGCGCAGGCGCGACGCCAACTGCGCCGCCGCGATCAGGTCCCAGCCGAGTTCGTAGCCCATGGCCAGCACGATGATGAAGAACCCGGGCATGACGATCGTCGGCGCATGCACCAGCCCCAGCGTGGTCAGCGCGGCGAAGCCCGCGACCGCGGCGACGCAGATGACGACACCGCCGCCGACCACGACCGCGCGGCGGCGCGCATCGGCACCACCCCGGCGCCACAGCGTGATGGAGGCATCGACGACGAACACGGCGAGCAGCAGGTTGCCGATCTGCGGCACGATGGCCAGGGGGTTGGCGATGCCGACCGGGCCCGACACCACGGTGCCGCCCCACAGTGTCAGCCGGTCCAGCGCGGTGACCTCGGCAAAGTTGATGTTCACGCCGGTCGCGAAGTTCAGCGCCAACCCCAGCAGTCGCAAACCGGTGGCCGCCCAGGCGAGCCAGAGCCGCCCGGCGTCGAAGTGGAAGCGCACGAACCAGACGATGGACAGCACGAACATCGCCAGCGGCACGTGCGCCCAGCGCAGTGTGGTGGCGTAGGCGGCAGGCGAGGGCGAGTGCATCATCGCCAGCTCGAAGACACCGAAGGCGGTCGCCGAGACTGCGAGCGCAAAGAACAGCAGGTGGGCGACCTGTGATCGATGCTTGAACCAGACGAAGAGATGAACCAAGCCGAGCGTCAGGCTTGCCGCAGCCATGCCGATCCAGACGATCTCGATCCAGTCCATCGCGGCGCCACTATAGGCGGCGGGGCAGCGACTCGGGCGCGGCCGACCGGCGGCGCGGAGGCAAGGTCCGGATCATCGGCGCTTCGCCTTCTCCAGCGTCGCCTGCAGCTTCTTGATCTCCGCCTCCTAAAACTCTCATGCCGGTGAGCGTGCTCAATGCAACTAAGCCATGCCAGGAAGACCCATTCTTTGTCGGAACTGGCCTACCCTGAACCTGCCGCTCAGCAATGCCGGCTTTTGGCCGATGGCGGGTGCTCCAGTGGACGAAATCGGTGCCGCTTTGCTGACGTTCAAAGGCGAATCTGGCCGGCCGGTTTGGAGCGGGCAGTTCCGAGGGTCGACCGTCGCCTGTCAGTCTGTTCCTGACCTCCGTCCTTCCTCCTTGAATGGCAGCTGTAAGCCGGAAGCAAATCGTCCGCTTGCCGCACGAAGCTCAGCACTGCCCCGACAGCGGCCGCCTACTTCCAGCTGGTTGATCGCGAATCGGCCTGAGCCGGCAAGATCAGTCCAGCGTGACCTCGGTGCGCACCGCGCCGGCTCGATCGGCCACCGCACTCAAGCCGATGCACGCACCGCGCGGGCCGCGCACCACCCATTCGGCCACCGCGCGGTCGGCGGTGATGCCCGGGTTGGGCAGGAAGGCCTGCATCGAGGTCTTGGGCGCATGGCCTTCGAGCTGCGGGCCGACGATGCGCAGGGCGCCGCTGGCCAGGCTCAGCCCCGGCGGCAGGTGGATGTTGAAGACCACGCCGCGCGCCGTCTTGCGCTCCAGCGCGCGCTTGCTGATGTAGGCCGGCAGATAGCCTGCATTGGCCACCGCGAAGCGCACGCGCCAGGTGTCCTCGCCGAGTGCGCGCACCTCCGTGCGCAGCACTTCCAGCTTGGGCAGCGACAGCGCGATCTGCGTCATCCAGCTTGGGAAGCGCGCCGCCTCGCGCTCGCGCAGCGCCGGCGGCGGGTTGCGCCAGTAGTTCATCTTGTCCCAGCCGCCCAGCTCCACCTCGCCCAGCTGCGGGTGGCGAAACGGGTACCAGTCGACGTGCGCCAAGCCGCCGCACTGCTCGTCGCTCCACTTCAGCAGCTTCAGGTCGTCCTCGGGTGGGTGTTCGCGGTACCAGTGGATCCAGTCGTAATCGGTGATGCCGGCCTCGCGGTTGGGCGCCCACAGCTCCACCGTCCAGAACAGCGCGCCCAGGTGCTCGTAGATCCAGTCCTGCGTGCCGGTGACGACTTCCTTCGGGTGGTACTTGAAGTCGTGGAAGGTGCTGATCGCCGGGTAGCCGCTCAATTTGGTGCCCAGCTCGCTCAGGCGCTTGTAGATCCACAGGTCCTCGGGCGTCATGTCGTCGTCGCTCTGCGTGCCCATCGGCCGCAGGATCACGCCGCTGTGCGTGTGGAAGCTGACGGCCGCGCCGATGTTCGGATGCCTGACGATGAAGTCGACCATGGCGCGCACTTCGGGCTCGCTGGCCGGGTAGGGGCCGGCGCCGGCTTGCTCGAACTCCTGCCGCCAATAGGCGGGGAAGTTGCGGTTCAGGTCCAGCCCCTCGAGGTTGGGGTTGGTCTTGATCATCAGCCCGTCGTAGTTCTTCAGCAGGCCTTCGGGCATGACGCGGAAGTACTCGCCGCCGAAGTCGCCTGGCTCGCGCGGCACCAGCAGGCGCGGCTGCTGCGCATGCTTCTTCCAGCCGCCGTTCGGATCGGCGATGCGCATCGATAGCAAGCGGCCGTCGCCGTCGATGTCTTCCGCCGTCAGGCCGTCGACATGCGGTTCGTCGAAAGGGTAGGGCCGCGTGCCGCTGCGGATGTGCCGCGGCCTCGGCAACAGCGCCAGCTCGGCACCGTCGGGGTTGAGGCGCGGCACGATGTAGACGGCGCGCGTGTCCAGCAGCTGCGTCACCTGGCGGCCGATGTCGTCGCTGCCGTCGTAGTGGCTGACCAGGTGGTGCAGCCAGTACAGGCAGGCGGTGCTGGCGGTCAGCTCGGCGGCGTGGATGTTGCCGTCGACCCAGAAGGCCGGCTTGTCGGTGTCGGCGCCGGTGTTCACATTGGTCAGCGTGGCCAGCCAGATGTCGCGGCCCTCGTGGCTCTTGCCGAGGGGACGCACGCTCACCAGGTCGGGGCGCGCCGCAGCATAGTCGGCCAGCAGGCGCGTCAGTTCCGGGTGGCGATAGAACTGGTCGAAGCGGGGAACGGGGAAGTCGGGCATGGTTGGGGTCGGGGCGCTGGTGTGGATCGATTGTGCCGGTGCGGGCAGCGCGCTCAGGCGACGATGCCGGGAAGCCAGCCGGGAAGGGTCAGCAGCCGGGAAGGGTCAGCCGGGAAGGGTCCAGCCGGGAAGGGTCAGGTCTTGCCTTTTGCCTAACGGCACGCCTCTATCCCGCCTGGCGGTCGAACTCAGGCTGGCGTGGCGGCAAAAGGCAAGACCTGACCCCGCACTCTAAAGCCAGCAGCCCTGTCCTCAACGCGGCAAAGTCACTGCGGGCATCAACCCCAGCTTGCCAGCCCGCCGGCCGAACTTGCGATCGTCAAAGCTCACCATCGTTTCACAGGTTCGATAACTGGCGTGATGCAGCGCATCGGCAAAATCCAGCCCACT
>DASQFA010000370.1:0-2562 GCA_035633375.1 Rubrivivax sp. | reverse complement strand
CGACGCTTGAGGGCCGCGACGCTGCGCTGGCGCTGCTGTTCTTCGTATTGCTGCTGGCCCTTGTCGACGAACGGCTCGCCGCGCGTGAGCATGAAGTACACCATGCGCGCGAGCTTGTGGGCGACGGCGGTGTTGGCCCGCGGCTTGTCCATGCGGCTGCATAGGCGGCGGTAGAACGCGCCGAGCGCTGAGTCGCTGTGCGACAGACTCATCGCCGCCATCTTCAGCGCCTGGCGCACCCGGTTGGCCGAGCGCTTGGTCTTGGCCGACAGGACCTTTCCGCCGCTGATCTTGGTGCCGGGGCACAGCCCCAGCCACGAACAGAAGTGCTTGACGGTTTCGAAGCGACTCAGGTCGGGGCCGATCTCTTCATCACCGCCGTCAGGCCAAGCCCGTTGATGCGCGTGAGGTCCACGCCGGCCCAGTTGGCAAGGATCTGGCGGGCATCGAACTCCTGGCGCAGCTTACTGCCCACGCGCGGTGCTTTGCCCAGATCGACCTTGGACTGGCCCAGTTCCGTCAACAGCGTCTGCAGCTTGGCATCGCATTCGCCCAAGTGCCGGGCGATGGTGTCGTACATCGCCAACGACTGGGCCAGCACAAACAGGTGTTCGTCGCGCCAGTTGCCGCTCAGCGCCTTGGCGATCTCGGCGGCACTGGCCTTGACGCGGCCATTGCGGTGCCGGGCCAGCACCTTGGGATCGCGCTCGCCGGCCACGATGGCGCGGATGATCGCCTGGCCGGTCATGCCCATCACATCAGTAAGCACCTCGGTGAGCTGGATGTTCATCTGCACCAGGGCCTTCTGCATGCGCTGCACCCAGCTGGCCTGCTCGGCAAGCAGCACATCGCGCTGGCGGGCCACCGCACGCACGACACACACCTCGGCGGCGGGGCGCCACGCCGCACGCAAGAACCCCAGGCTCATCAGCTTTTGCAGCCATTGGCAGTCCTGCACGTCGCTCTTGCGCCCGGGCACGTATTTCATCTGCCGCGCGTCCACCAGCCAGACCTTCAGGCCGCGCTGCTCGAGCACCTCGTACACCGGGATCCAGTACACCCCCGTGGATTCCAGCGCCACCGTGTCGACGCCGCACGCGAGCAGCCAGTCGGCCATCGCGTTCAGGTCGTCGGTCATGGCACCGAACTCGCGTACCGGGTCATTGGCCGCATGTCGGGGCACCGCCACCCAGTGGCTCGATGCCCCGACGTCGATCCCCGCCGCATTGGTAAACACGATCTCCTCATCTCGCGCTCGCATTGCCATCGTTTGCTCCAAAATAGTCAAGTCAACGAACGGCAGCGCCATGGGAAACGTCGAATTCGACTCGATCTCACCAACGGGATGCGCATCGCTGCGCTCACCAATGTCACCGACGAATCCCGGACCATGCTCTCAAGCGGGCTAGCTACAGCTCGCACCAATGCTGGGTCGGTCATAGCGGCGCTGCCGTTCGCTTTTTAGCCGAAGTCGCTGCAGCGAAGGTCGGCCGCCGTAGCGCACAGCGTCGGCAACGCAATGTTTCTCTCCGTACACCGGCCCCGCGGCGGCGGGGTTGAAATGCTCTCAAGGAACAAAATATCGAACGTCGGTCATATAACCCAAAGTTCGGTTCCTTCGCCAACATCCGGCCCGGCCACGGGCCTGGATTGCTCTGCGGTGAATGAATTAAGCTTGTGAGTCATCGGCCGCTATGCGCCGTCAGCAGCCAGCCACTGATGCCGAGACGCCCTATTCCCAGGCCGGCTTGTTGTCGAGTCGGGCCATGTCGAAGCGGTGCACTTCGTACAGCAGTTCGATGAAGCGGTCGCTGACATGCTCGAGCACCGCGCGCCCCTTGTCCGCAGTGGCGCGGATCGCGTCGCCACAGGCGCCTTCGGGGTTGAGATCCTGCGTCTGCCAGCCCAGCTTGCCACTGGGTGTGATGGACAGGTGGCGGTTCTCTTCGGCCAGGGTCTCGGTCAGCGAACGGAAGACCTTGGCCTTGTCCATGTGCACGTGGCGCGGCGCGAGCGCCAGCATGACCGAGGTCTCCAGGTCACCGGCGTGAATGCCATGGCGCAGCTCGTGCTCGTCGAACATGCCGGCCGGCAGGCCGAGCGTGTACCAGTGCGCCGCCACTGCCATCAGGCCATGCTGCTCGCGCAGGTCGCGGATGACGATGTCCATCGCGCTCATCTGCCCACCATGCGCATTGAAGAGCATGAACTTGCGCACGCCGGCACGCGCCACGCTGGCGCCGATTTCCATCCACATCTGCATCAGCGTGGCGGCAGACAGCGTGATCGTGCCCGGGTAGCGCGAATGCTCGTTGCTCTTGCCGTAGGCCAGGGTCGGCAGGAACAGCACCGGCAGCTCATCAGGCAGCTTGGGCACGGTGGCCGCGACCACGCCGTCGATGGTGGCGTGGTCGGTGCAGATCGGCATGTGCGGGCCATGCTGTTCCACCGCGCCCACCGGCAGCACGGCAATGAGCTGCTCGCGCGGCAGCCGCGTGAACTGTTCGCTGGTGTGGTCCGACCAGTAGCGGCTGTGCCAGTGGGTCATCGCATTCGTTCCTC
>DASQFA010000369.1:0-7582 GCA_035633375.1 Rubrivivax sp. | reverse complement strand
AGGTCCTTGATCTCGGCGCGGTCGAAAAAGCTCTGCCCGCCCGACACCTTGTAGGGGATCTGCGCGGCGCGCAGCTTCTGTTCGAAGACGCGCGCCTGGTGGTTGGCGCGGTAGAGGATGGCGAAGTCGCTGAACTTGACTTCGCCGCCCAGCCGAGCGTCAGCCAGGCTGCCACCATTCGCGCGCAGCGACTGGATGCGCGCCACCGCACGCTCGGCTTCGTGTTCCTCGCCGTCGCATTCGAGCACGCGCACCGGTTCGCCGTCGCCCAGCGCGCTCCACAGTTTCTTCTCGAACAGCTTCGGGTTGCTGGCGATGACATGGTTGGCGGCGCGCAGGATCTGGCCGGTGGAGCGGTAGTTCTGCTCCAGCGCGATCAGCTTCAGTGTCGGAAAGTCCTGCGGCAGGCGGCGCAGGTTTTCGAGCGTGGCGCCGCGCCAGCCGTAGATGCTCTGGTCGTCGTCGCCCACCGCGGTGAATAGGCCGTGGCGGCGCTCGTCCGGGTGCTCGACCAGTGCCTTCAGCAACTCGTACTGCACCGCGTTCGTGTCCTGGTACTCGTCCACCAGCAGATGGTGGAACTGCTCCTGCCACCTGGCGCGCGCCTCGGCGTCGCGCTGCAGCAGCTTCAGCGGCAGGCCGATCAGGTCGTCGAAATCCACCGCCTGGAAGGCCGCGAGGCGCTGCTCGTAGACGCGCATCACGCGTGCGGCCACACGCTCGGTTTCGTTGGCCGCGGCCGCCGCGGCGCCGTGGCTGTCCAATCCCTGGTTCTTCCAGCTGCTGATGGCCCATTGCCAGCGCCGCGCCGATGCGTTATCGGTGCAGCCACCGGTATCGCGCAGCACGCCCAGCACGTCGTCGTTGTCGAGGATGGAGAACTTCTGCTTCAGCCCGACCTTCGTGCCGTCGCTGCGCAGCATGCGCACGCCCAGCGAGTGGAAGGTGCTGATCGCCAGGTCCTTGGCGGCACGTGCACCGACCAGCGCCTTGGCGCGCTCGCGCATTTCGGCTGCGGCCTTGTTGGTGAAGGTGATGGCGGCGATGTGCTTCGGCTCGATGCCGCTTTGCAAGAGCCGCGCGATCTTGTGCACGATGACCCGCGTCTTGCCCGAGCCCGCGCCGGCCAACACCAGGCTCGGCCCGCTCAGGTGATGCACCGCCTGCATCTGTGCGTCGTTCAGGGAAACAGGGGCGTCGGCCATGGGTGCGGGGTGCGGGGCCGCGCATGATAGCGGGCGGGTGCGTGGCGACATCGATGTGACGACATCGGCGCAGGACCGTGGACTACAATCGGAGCATGACAGAATTCAGATTAGAGTCCGTTTCCGCGGCCCCGGCGTGGCCCGGTGTGCAGCAGCGGCTGCTGAGTCTTTTCGCCCGCTCTGCGGCGATGGGCGTGCTCTCCGGCCCGACCATCGTTCGGCTCGACGCGGCGGCGGTACGGCGCCTCGTCAAATCGCTGCGGCATCACCGCCTGCTCGCCGCGGCCCCGGCCGACCTGGCGCCGCTGATGAATGCCGAGGCCGATGCGCTCGACGCCAAGGCAGCGCGCGGCGTGGAAGCCGCCCTCGACCACGCTGCGCAGGTGCTGGAGCATTCCCCCATGCCCGCCGCGGAGTGGCCCGTGATGCGCGCCGTGCTGGGCGATGACACGTTGGCGGGGCTGGTGGGCACGTCGCTGTCGTCCTTGCGCCGCTATGCGGCCGGCGAGCGCGCCACTCCGCAGCGGCTGGCCGAGCGGCTGCACTGGCTGGCGTTGGTGGTGGGTGACTTGGCGGGTGCGTACAACGAGTTCGGCATCCGGCGCTGGTTCGATCGGCCGCGCACGCAGCTCGACGGACACAGCCCGCACCAGTTGCTGGGGACTGACTGGCAGGTGGACGGCGAGCCGGCGCGCCGCGTGCGCGCACTGGCTGCCACATTGAGTGGAGCGCAGGGGCCCGCGGCGTGACGACGTGGCTGGGCTTTCGCCACTGCGACCCACGATTTCCGTTTCTCTGGCAGGCCGCTGCGCAACCCGCGGCGCGCTGGCATGGCGAAGCCGAAGGCCCGGCCAATTACTTTGCCGATACGCCCGTGGGCGCGTGGGCGGAATTCCTGCGACACGAGGAGATTGCCGACGCGGCCGACCTGGCCGGTGTGCGACGTTCCTTGTGGGTGGTGGAGCTGCCCGATCACGGCTATGCAGCGCCTGCATTGCCTGCGGCAACCCTGCAGGGCGGTCTGGCGAGCTACTCCGACTGCCAGGCCGAGGCGCGACGTCTGCGCCACCTGGGTGCCAAGCGCGTCGAAGCGCCCAGTGCGGCACTCTTGCCGGGTGCCGCGGCGGGTTGGCAGGCTTCGGTCCACGGTGCCAGCCCGGCGACGGCACAGGACGGGCGTGTGTGGGTGCTTTGGGGCCCATGTTCGGCCAGGGGCTGGATCGCGGTGGATGCAGGCCAGCCCCCCGCGATGGTGCTGCCGCTGGTGCGGCCCCTTACACGCTGAGCGCGATGGCCGTGGTCATCCGGTAATCGCTGTGGGTTGCCCGGCCGAAAGACGCCACCGGTTTGCGCGGCCTGTTCGTTCGACGGATAAAGCCGGGCAGTCAACACCGCCGGCATCTGCCCAGGCGCCGCCGGTGCGGGCGGCGGTAGCGCCATCGGCATCGGCGACCCCACGGCCGGCGGCGGATAGGGGTCGTACATCACCGTGCCATCCGGCCCCCGCACGGGCACGACGTAGCAGCCCGACAGCGCCGCAGCAGGGCAACCAGCGTCAGGCCACCGATTTCAGGGATCGCCGCAAAGGCAGTGCACCGCCAGCAGGAACGGCTTGCGCTGCTGCGTCAGCTCGGCCAGCCAGAAGAGCTCCTGCTGCATCTCTTGCGCCACGCCAGGCGGCAGCCCCGCCGTGGGCAATGCGGCATCGAGCTGGCTGGCCAGCTGCTGGGCCACGGCGCCGCCGAACATTTCCACCAGACGCTGCAGCCGGCCCGGCTCGCGCTCGAGGTAGGTGATGCGGAACTCGCCGCTGTCGGCGCCAGTGATCTTGCCGCGCGTGGCCGCGGCCTTCAGCGCATCGCCATAGCTGCCCAGGCGGTCGACCAGGCCGCGCTCCAGCGCCTGGGCCCCGGTCCACACCCGCCCCTGCGCCACGGCGTCGATCTGCGCCGGCGTGCGCTTGCGCGCCTGCGCCACCTTGGCCACGAACTCGGCATAGGTGTGGTCCACGCTCACCTGCACCAGTGCCGCGAAGCGCGGGTCGATCGCGCGGCGCGGGTCGTAGGCGCCACCCAGCCAGGTGGTGGGCGCCCCGCCGGTGTGCACGCCCAGCTTGTCCAGCGTCTTCTCGGCGGTGGGTAGCAGCGTGAACACGCCGATCGAGCCAGTGACGGTGGCGGCGTCGGCCAGGATCTCGTCGGCGGCGGTGGCGATCCAGTAGCCGCCCGAGGCCGCCACGTCGCCGAAGGACACCACCACAGGCTTGCCTGCGGCGCGTGTCAGCTCCAGCTCGCGCCGGATCAGCTCGGCGCCGAAGGCACTGCCGCCGGGGGAGTCGACACGCAGCACCACGGCCTTGACGCTGTCGTCCTCGCGCGCCTTGCGCACCAGCGCGGCGGTGGACAGACCGCCGATGCGCCCCGGCGGCGCCTCGCCGTCGCCGATCTCGCCTTCGGCCACGACCACGGCCACGGCGTCACCACCGCGCCGCGGCGTCAGCCGCGACAGATACTCGTCGAAGCTGATCTGGCGGAAGCTCTTCGACGCCTCGTCGCGCACGCCGCGCTCGATCAGCATCTGGCGCAGCTCGTCGCGTGTCTTCAACCCGTCCACCAACTTGGCCTGTAGCGCCAGCCGCGCCAGGTCGCCGCCGGCCGCGGCCAGGCGCTGCGGCAGCTCGTCGATGCCGCGCGCCAGGCTGCCCTCGGCCAGCTTGCGCGAGCGCTCGACATCGCCGGTGTAGGTGGACCACAGCCCTTGGTTCAGAAAGCCCTCGGCCTCGAGCGAGGCGCTTGACGGGCCGTTTTCGGTGAAGGGCTCGGCGAAGCTCTTGTAGGTGCCCACGCGGATCAGGTTCACCGTCACGCCCAGCTTGTCGAGTGCGTCGCGGTAGTAGTTGCGAAAGCGGCCGTAGCCTTCGATCTGCACCATGCCCATCGGGTGCAGCAGCACCTCGCCCGCCGCCGCGGCCACCAGGTACTGGCGCTGATCGAAGCTCGAGCCCCACGCCAGCACCGGCTTGCCGCTGTCCTTGACACGCTGTACCGCGGCGGCCAGCTCGCGCAGCGTGGCCAGCCCGGCACCCTGGAACTCGTCCAGCACCAGCAGCACCTGCGTGATCTTCGGGTCCTTGGCGGCGGCGTCGAGCACGTCCAGCACATCACGCAATTGCACCTGCTGCAGCGTTTGCCCGCGCGCCCGGCCGAGCGCGGTGTCGCGCCAATTGCCGTGCAGCTGCTCGACCATCGGGCCGCGCAGGTTGAGCACGAGCACCGTCTTGTCCTGCAGCGCCGGGGCGCTGCGGGTGGCGAAGGCCCACACCAGCGCCGCCATCAACGCCAGGAACAGCAGGTTCAGCAACAGCCGCCGCGTGCCGTCGAGCAGGCGCCAGAAGCCGCCGAACGCGCGGCGCAGAAGACCAGGACGAGAGGCGGACATGGGCGCTTTCGATGACTAGGGCAGGCACTCAGCTTAACCGGCTGTCGGCGCGGCGCGACAGGCAAACGCACGGCCGCCCGAAGTATCAATGCTGCCCTTCGAGCGGGCAGCGCGAGGCGGCGGACTTCGGGCCACCGCAGTCGAGCCTTGCGATACTGCGGCCTAAGCATGCAGGCCATCCTCGCCGTCACCGTACCGTTCTTCGCGCTCGTGCTGTGCGGCTATCTGGCAGCCCAGCGCGGTGTGCTGCCGGACAGCGCCATCCCGGGTCTGAACGCCTTCGTGCTGTACTTCGCGCTGCCGTGCATGCTGTTCCGCTTTGGCATGAACACACCCGTGCTCGAGCTTCTGAACCCGGCGCTGTTGCTGGTGTATGTGCTGTGCGCGCTGCTGATGGTGTTTGCGGCCATCGCCTTCACCCTTGGCGAGCGCGTGCACCTCAAGGACGCGGCCTTCGGCGCGCTGGTGGCCGCCTTCCCGAACACCGGCTTCATGGGCGTGCCGCTGCTGGTGGCGCTGCTCGGGCCGGCGGCTGCCGGGCCGATGATCTGCACCATCCTCGCCGATCTGTTCATCACCACCTCGCTGTGCATCGCGCTGGCGCAGGTGCACGACGCCGCCGGCCTGGGGGCGCGCGCGGCGCTGGGGCGCGCGCTGCGCGGTGCGCTGAGCAACCCGCTGCCCTGGTCGATCGCCGCCGGCGCGCTGTTCTCGATCGCCGACATCAAGCTTGCCGGGCCGCCCGAGGTGGTGGTGCGCATGCTCGGCGATGCCGCCTCGCCGGTGGCGCTGTTCACCATCGGCGCGGTACTGTGGCGCGCCGGGCGGCATGCGCACACGCGCACGCCGGTGGCGCTGTACCTGCCGCCGGCGTTGATGAAGCTGTTGCTGCATCCGTTGCTGGTGTTCCTGCTGGGCGCGGCCGCGATGTCGCTGGGCGCGCCGCTGACGCCTTTCCAGGTGATGGTCATCACGCTCACCGCAGCCTTGCCCAGCGCCAGCAACGTGGCCATGCTGGCCGAGCGCTACGGCGCCGACAACGGCCGCGTGACACGCATCATCATGAGCAGCACGGTGCTGGCCTTCGTCAGCTTCACGCTGCTTGCCTGGGCTTTCGGGGTGCAGCCCAAAGCCTGAACCGCCGCGTCCCGCGGCTGCCCTGTGGCCCCCGCGGCACGGTGCCGCGCGCCAGGCGCAGCGTGGTTTCTTGACGCAGCGCAGGCGATTCGATCGAGCAGGCCGCAAAATCGGCGCCTGCCGCTTCCCCTGTGCATCAACCTGGTCCGACATCATGAACGTACTGCGCTTCAGCGACCTGATCGCCGCCGGCAAGGTGGCCGGCAAACGTGTCTTCATCCGCGCCGACCTGAACGTGCCGCAGGACGATGCCGGCCACATCACCGAGGACACGCGCATCCGCGCGTCATTGCCCTGCATCCGCATGGCGCTGGACGCGGGCGCGGCGGTGATGGTGACTTCGCACCTCGGTCGGCCCACGGAAGGCGCGTTCAAGCCCGAGGACTCGCTCGCGCCGGTGGCACGGCGCATCGGCGAACTGCTCGGTCGCGAGGTGCCTTTGCGCACCGATTGGGTGAACGGCGTGCAGGTGCAGCCCGGGCAACTGGTGCTGCTGGAGAACTGCCGCGTGAACAAGGGCGAAAAGAAGAACGACGAAGCGCTGGCGCGCAAGATGGCGGCGCTGTGCGACATCTTCGTGCACGATGCCTTCGGTACCGCGCACCGCGCCGAGGCCTCGACCTACGGCATCGCGCAGTTCGCGCCCATCGCCTGCGCCGGACCGCTGCTGGCCGCCGAGATCGATGCCATCACCAAGGCGCTGGCCCAGCCGAAGCGGCCGCTGCTGGCCATCGTCGCCGGCTCCAAGGTCAGCACCAAGCTGAGCATCCTGCAAAGCCTGTCGAAGAACGTCGATGGCCTGATCGTCGGCGGCGGCATTGCCAACACTTTTCTTCTGGCCGCGGGTTTCCCCATCGGCAAGAGCCTGGCCGAGCCCGCCTTGCTGGATGAAGCCAAGGCGGTGATCGCGGCGATGAAGGCGCGTGGCGCGGCGGTGCCGATCCCGGTGGACGTGGTCACGGCCAAGGAATTCAAGGCCGACGCGCCGGCCAGCGTGAAAGACGCGGCCGACGTGGCGGCGGACGACCTGATCCTGGACATCGGCCCGAAGACGGCGTCTTTGCTGGCCGCGCAGTTGAAGGCCGCCGGCACCGTCGTCTGGAACGGCCCGGTGGGCGTGTTCGAGTTCGACGCCTTCGCGCATGGCACCGAAACCATTGCGCGGGCCATCGCGCAAAGCAGCGCCTTCAGCATTGCGGGCGGCGGCGACACGCTCGCGGCCATTGCCAAGTACGGCATCGAGGCCGATATCGGCTACATCTCCACCGGCGGCGGTGCCTTTCTGGAGGTGCTGGAAGGCAAGACCCTGCCGGCCTTCGAAATCCTTTCGCGGCGCGCGGCGGGCTGAGGCGGCGCACGCGGCCCGGCCCGCGCCTGCGCACGGGCCGAGCAAACCCCTGCGCCTGACCGGGGCAAGCCCGAACGCGGGTCACGCGAATTCAGGCGTAACCTTCGGCGATCCGTGAACGCCGAAGGGATGCCGATGAAGACCCCGCTGACCGCCGCCGAACAAGCCTTGCGCGAGGCTGCCCTCGAGTACCACCGTGCACCCACGCGCGGCAAGATCTCGCTTACGCCCACCAAGCCGCTGTCCAACCAGCGCGATCTGTCACTGGCCTACTCACCCGGTGTGGCCTATGCCTGCCTGGCAATCGAGCAGGATCCGAGCCTGGCGGCGGAGTACACCTCGCGCGCCAACCTGGTGGGCGTGATCACCAACGGCACCGCGGTGCTCGGGCTGGGCGACATCGGCCCGCTGGCCGGCAAGCCTGTCATGGAAGGCAAGGCCTGCCTGTTCAAGA
>DASQFA010000368.1:0-9159 GCA_035633375.1 Rubrivivax sp. | reverse complement strand
TGGTTCTTGGTTTCCTGACGGCAAGGGAAATCGGCTTGTTCATGTTGCTGGTGGGTTTCGTGTCGCTCGCGTTTGCCACGCAGCAACATGTCAAGGCACACAACAAGATCAAGGTCGAGTACGAGAAATACGCGAAGATGCCCCCGTCGCTTTCTCTTTATCTGACCTACGCGATGTTGTTCATTGCCTTGTTCCTGTTCCTGGCGACGCTGTCCAGGTACGGCTCGGGCATGTTCACCGCAACAAAATGATCCGGGCAATGGCATGCCGTTGCCGGTCATGCCACCGGAATGTGACCCGCGCTCGAGCATCCGCGTCATCCGCGTCATGTTCTACACGCCGGGCTTTCTGGCGCTGCTGTTGCTAAAGTCCGGCGAGCCCACGGGTTTTGGCGTCACGATCGAGTTCCTGATGCTGGCCAGTGCCGCTTCCGTCGTCGCCGGCTTGCTCATCGCCACGTAATCGTCCGGGGGGCACGGCGGACACATCGTCCAAGGTGGCGCTGTGGAGTGGTGCGCTGGTGCTCGAACTGCTGGGTGTGGTGCCGTTCCTGAAGGCCGTGGTCCCGGGTGAGACTGCGGTTTCGCTGGGGTCGACCGAGCTGATCCCCGCGGTGGCGATCATTCCGTTCGTGCTCTACCAACTGGCCGGTTTCGGCACGCTGCACTACGTGGTGAGCAAACCAGTGAACTGGTTGATCAATCTGGCGATCCTGGCGCTGATCGTGATCGGCTACGGCGCCAATCGCGAAGGGGATTTCAACGTCCAGCTGACTGTGGGTGCGATCCTGGTCACGCTGCTGGCGGTGACCGTCGTCTACGGTGTGCTCAAGCTGCGGGCCATGCAGGCGCTGTACGACAAGCACTGCCCGCCCAGGCCGGGCAAGCATCACGGCGACGAGGTCGAGGCGGCGGCATCGCCAGCGCGCTGATGCGCTGCGGCCCAGGGGCACACCGCTAGGGCGTGACGCTCAGGCTGCGGAAGCTCTGCAGCGTTGCGGCGAGCTTCTTGCACTCGATGCCCTCGGTCGTCACGCCGCCGTCGTCGCTCAGCAACTGCACCTGGCCGGTGTGCGGGACCGAGAACATGGCCTCCGGCCGCAGGTCGCGCAAGTCCACCGCCGCCAGGTGCAGGGCCTGCTCACCACGCCGGCCCGACCAGCGATACAGCGCGAAGCTGCCGCGGTCGGCTGTAGGTCCGGCGACGATCAGATAGCTCGCGCCGACGAGTTCGAGGCTGCGGATACCGCGCTGGTCTAGGTCGAGCTCGATCGGCAGACCAAAACGCGCCGTCTTGCCCTCGATCAGTTCGGCAGGATTCTCGAGCGGGACCACGAGCGCGCGACGCTGTGGCAGCGGGTTGCGCAGACCGATCAGCAGCTTGCCCTCGTGCGTTGCCGCGAGTCCTTCGATGTTGAAGCCGCCTTCGGCTTCGGCCGTCAGGCGCGAGGCGTCCGCCAGCCGCAATGGCTTCAGTGCATCGGATGCCGCGAGGTCGTGCAATAGACGTGTGTAGGGCACGCCGAGCGGACGCAACGACGGTGGCTGGCCCGGCAGCAGCTCGGTGGCAAAGAAGCGATGTCGGCTCGCGTCGGCCTTGCCTCGGCTGTTGCGTGCGTGCGAAGTGATCCAGTAGATGCGCTGCCCGACGCGGGCAGCGCCTTCGATGTCGGCCTCCGCGTCGCCGCGCAGGCCCAGGAACTTCGACAGGTCCAGCGCGCCCACTGGCCGCGGCCGCCCGCGCCGATAGACGTGCACCACGTTGTTCTCGTCGTTGCCGACGGCAAAGTGCTCGGCGTCGACGGCGACCGCGGCTGAAGCGTCGCAGGCGCCGCGGTAGCTCGATATGTCTTGCGCGAAAGCTTGCCCCGGCAACGCGGCAGCAAGCATGCAGGACAGCGCGGCGAGCATGGGTCTCGAGAGCGCTGTCGCGCGCGGGGCCGGATCGTCGGGCGGTCTCGACCTCATGTCTTGTCGGCGGGGTGCTTTGCCTCGTGTTTGTCGTGGTTCTTGCCGTGATGGCCGTTGTGGTGGTAGCCCCAATGCTCGCTGTCCTCGTACAGGACCAGCTTGTCCGGGCTCAGGCCGTCGCGCTTCTTCAGGTCGGCCAGCAGGGCGGCATCGCTCAAGTCGAGCGGATGCGACAAGCTCCAGTCATGCTGAGCGACCTGCTCCAGTCGTTTCACGGCCTCTGGCTTGTCGGTCTCGATCGCGAGTTCGCGGCGCGAGTCGAAGCTGCCCGGCGCGATGTTGATCGACCCGACGATCGCCCGCTGGCCGTCGGCGAGAAACATCTTGGCGTGCAGTTTCAGGTGCTTGAGGGTGTGAATCTTGGCGCCCACGTCCTGCAGGATGCGAAGCCCGCCAACGCCTTCGATCAGCTTGTCCGGCCTGAGCGAATGCGGCGGCTTGGCCAGGACGTGTACCTTCACGCCGCGCGTCACCGCGCGCACCAGGCGCTCGATGATCACCTGGTCCTGGTAGCGCTCGTTTTGCAGCCACAACGTGTGGCGGGCCGCGTCGATGAACTGCGCGATGCGCTGGCGGCCGTTGTTGGGGCACCAGATCAGGGGCGAATCCGGCCGCGGCTCGAACTTCTCGTGTTTCCAGTCGGCGTCGAAACAGGCCACCATCTCGGCCACTTCATGGCCATGGGTGGTGACGATCGCGTAGTCGCGCGTCTTTGTCAGATCCTTGGGCTCCCAGTTCAAGGACTCGACGAAGCCGATGGCGTTGTCGATCACCATCGACTTCTGGTGCGTCAGGTCGAACGCCGGATTGCTGTCACGCACCTCGACACCGGCGTCGGTCAGCAGCTTGCGGGCCCCCTCGTTTTCGGACTCGCCGCTGCGCCGCGCCGGATTGAGCATCACGCGCACCTTGACGCCGCGCTTGTGGGCGGCCATCACCGCGTCGAGCAGGCCCGTATCGGTAAACAGGAACATCCGGATGTTCAGTGACTTCCTTGCACCGTCGATGGCGTCGACGATGGGCTTGGCCGTGTCATCTGGAAGAACTATCAGCTTGTGGGACATGGTGGGCTCTACCAGGCAAGCAGCCCGCGGAGTGTGGGGTTCCGGAGGCTGCGTCGGAGTGCTTGCGTTGCAGCGCGGTGCGTGCTGCGCAGCTTGCGACCCGTGGGTTGACGATATTCCCTGGACGAGGGCGCGCCCCTCATCTGCCACGATCATATCGGTTACACGTGTCGTGGTGAGGCGCCGCGTGATCAAGGCGTCTCAGGTTTCTTCGTCGCCACCCTGTCGAGGCGACTGCTGCGAGCGCGCAGGCTTGGGCCTCGAGGTCGCGCTCTTCACTTCCTGGCAGCGGCGCACGATTTCCACCAGCACGCTGCCGGTCCAGCCGAACGTGAACAGCCCAGACATGGCAATGATCGGCGCCAACATGTGCCAGCCGTCCGGGAGCACGAAGTTGCCATAGCCCACGGTGGTGTAGGTGTTGGCGGCAAAGAAGCCGGCGACGCGCCAGCTATCGACCAGACCACCGTACACGAGCGCGGCCGACCAGACGAAGATTTCCACCAGATGCAACACCAGCATCAACATGACCACGCCGCTCATCAATACGTCCGGCTTCCAGGTCGAGGGCCGCTGCGCGATGTGTTGAATGCGTCTCTCGAAAGTGTTCGTCAGCGTGCGCATGCCGGCGGCATGGATCAGCACGATCAACAGCAGCATGCCGCCGCCGAAGAACAAGTCTGCCGCCGGCATGACCTGGTTGAAGTGCTGGAGAACCGACAGGTCCGAGACTTCGCCACCCAGCGACTCGACTTTGCCAAGTTCGCCTCGCGCCACTGCAGGCGCCTGCTGCGAGGCTTCGAGCATGGGGCTGGCGGTGTCGGGCGGAGTGCCTGGTGATATCGCCATGGCGGCTGAACCTGCATCAGGCTATCGGAGGGTAGGGCCTCCACCCTGGCCCAGGAGTGGCTGGAAATGATTACGCAGCTCAGGTCGGGGCCGACGCCTGCGGGTGTTCGGCAAAGACCGGCCCGACCGCGTCACTGCAGCGTGTCGGTGCGCCAACGGATACTGGCGCCCGAGCTGCCGATCTTGCCTGTCAGCGGCCGAAAGCCGCCATTGCCGTGTCGCACGCGGACTGAGCTACTGCCCGACCACGACCTCGCTCATCTGGATCAGCGGCGAGATGTCGGTGTAGTTCGGAATGTCGCCCATGATCTCCTTCGTGTGCGGGCCGAAGCCGGCCTGAAAGGATTCCACCGAGTCGCAGTGCAGATGGCCGGCCGCGACATAGGTCGCCGGCGATCCGGGCGCACCACCGGCCAGGCCCTTGTCCACGGTGTAGAACTTCAATGCGGCGCCCATCTTGGCTTTCACCAGCGGCATGTGTTTGTCGCGGTAGTAGGCGTGGTCGAAATGCTTGCCGGGGCCGTCGGGGTACATCACGCTGACCTTGATCATGGATTGACTCCTGGTGGTGGGTGGGCTATGCAGCCAGCAGCTGCCGCAGCACGTAGGGCAGGATGCCGCCGTGCACATAGTAGTCAACCTCGATCGGGGTGTCGATACGAAGCGTGACCGTGAGCTTGCGCTGTGTGCCGTCGGCCGTGGTCACGATCAGCGTCGCGTCGCTCTGCGGCACGATCTGGTCACCCAGGTCGACGTCAATCACCTCGCTACCGGTCAGGCCCAGCGACTGCCACGAATCCGCGCCCTTGAACTGCAGCGGCAGCACGCCCATGCCGATCAGGTTGCTGCGGTGGATGCGCTCGAAGCTCTTCGCAATCACGGCCTTGATGCCCAGCAGCATCGTGCCCTTGGCGGCCCAGTCGCGGCTCGAGCCGGTGCCGTACTCCTCGCCGGCAAACACCACGGTCGGCGTGCCCGCGGCCATGTAGGCCATGGCCGCGTCGTAGATGAACATCTTCTGCGCGCCGGGCTGGAACAGCGTCACGCCGCCTTCCTCGCGCGAGCCGTCGGCACCGGCCGGGATCATCAGGTTCTTGATGCGCACGTTGGCGAAGGTGCCGCGCATCATCACCTCGTGGTTGCCACGGCGCGAGCCGTAGCTGTTGAAGTCGGCCTTGAGCACGCCGTGCTCGCGCAGGTAGTGGCCGGTGGGCGAGTTCTCCTTGATCGAGCCGGCCGGCGAGATATGGTCGGTGGTGATCGAATCGCCGAACAGGGCCATGATGCGCGCGCCCTGCACCCCCGACACCAGGGCCTTGGGCGTCATCGTGAAACCGTCGAAGAAGGGCGGCTGCGCGATGTAGGTGCTCTTCGGCCAGCTGTAGACCTGGCCCTTCACGCCCTTGATGGCGGTCCACAGCTCGCCCGGGTTGGCGGCGACGTTGTCGTAGTTCTGGCGGAAGGCCTTCGGGTCCATCGCAAACTTCAGCAGCGCATGCACCTCGTCGCTGCTCGGCCACACGTCGCCCAGGTACACCGGCTGGCCCTTGTGGCCCAGGCCGAGCGGCTGCGTCATCACGTCCACCGTGACGTTGCCGGCAATGGCATAGGCCACCACCAGCGGCGGACTGGCCAGGAAGTTGGCCTTCAAGTTGGGGTGGATGCGGGCTTCGAAGTTGCGGTTGCCCGACAGCACCGCGGCGCAGATCAGGTCGTTGCCGGTGATGGCCTCGTTGATCGGTCCGGTGAGGTCGCCGGCATTGCCGATGCAGGTGGTGCAGCCGTAGCCGGCGACGTTGAAGCCCAGCTTTTCCAGGTAGGGCAGCAGGCCGGTCTTGGTGAGGTATTCGGTGACGATGCGCGAACCCGGCGCGAGCGAGGTCTTGACATGCGGCTTGACCTTAAGCCCGGCCATCACCGCCTTCTTGGCCAGCAGTCCGGCGGCGAGCAGCACGCTCGGGTTGCTGGTGTTGGTGCAGCTGGTGATGGCGGCGATGAGCACGTCACCGTTTCTGATTTCCAGGCCATCGCTGGTCTTGAAGGCCTGGCCCAGCTTGGCGGCAGGCTGGTTGAAGCCGTTGTCGGCGATCGGCTGGCTGAACAACTGGCCGAACTTCGATGACACGTCGGTCAGCGTGATGCGGTCCTGCGGGCGCTTCGGGCCGGCCAGCGAGGGCGCCACCTGCCCCAAGTCGAGTTCGACCACCTGGCTGTAGTCGATCTCGCCCTCGCCCGGGATGCCGAACAGCTTCTGCGCCTTGAAGTAGGCCTCGAAGGCTTCGATCTCGCCCTTGCTGCGGCCGGTGCCCTTGAAGTACTCGATGGTGCGCTCGTCCACCGGAAAGAAGCCCATCGTCGCGCCGTACTCGGGTGCCATGTTGGCGATGGTGGCGCGGTCGGGCAGGGCCAGCGTGCGTGTGCCTTCGCCGAAGAACTCGACGAACTTGCCCACCACCTTGTGCTTGCGCAGCAGCTCGGTCACGGTGAGCACCAGGTCGGTGGCGGTGCAGCCTTCGCGGAGGCGCCCGCTGAGCTTCATGCCCACCACGTCGGGCGTGAGGAAGGACACCGGCTGGCCCAGCATGCCGGCCTCGGCCTCGATGCCGCCCACGCCCCAGCCGACCACGCCGATGCCGTTGATCATGGTGGTGTGGCTGTCGGTGCCGACCAGCGTGTCGGGGTAGTACACGCCGTCACGGCCCTTGTGCACGCCGCGCGCCAGGTACTCCAGGTTCACCTGGTGCACGATGCCGAAACCGGGCGGCACCACGCCGAAGGTGTCGAAGGCCTGCATGCCCCATTTCATGAACTCGTAGCGCTCCTGGTTGCGCTGGAACTCGAGCTTCATGTTCAGGTCGAGCGCCTGCTTGCTGCCGTAGTGATCGACACTGACCGAATGGTCGACCACCAGGTCCACCGGCACCAGCGGTTCGATCGCCTTGGCGTCCTTGCCCATCGATGCCGCCACGTTGCGCATCGCCGCCAGGTCCACCAGCAGCGGCACGCCGGTAAAGTCCTGCAGCACCACGCGCGCCACCACGAACGGGATCTCGTCGCTGCGCGCTGCGTTCGGCTGCCAGTTGGCCAGCTGAGCCACATGCTCGGCGCTGACCTTCTTGCCGTCGCAGTTGCGCAGCACCGATTCGAGCACGATGCGGATCGACACCGGCAGGCGCTTGATGTCGGGGTAGGTCTTGGCCAGTTCGGGCAGCGAAAAGAAATCTCCCTCGCGGCCTGAGGCCGTGCTGAAGCGCTTGCGCGTGCGAGCGAAGGCATGGGGCGGATGGGCTGGCTTGGTGCGGGTGTCCATGATGCGGCTCCTGTGTACGATGCCGGTGAATTGTGCAACCTGCGGCGGGACGGTTGGCGGGGACGGTCTTGCCACGCGTCAATGGCCGGCGCTCGAGTCCGGCTTTCACGACATCAAAATCGGTCCCCACGCCGCCCAGTCGCTCGATCTTGCCATGTCCCGTCTGCACCCCGCTTTCTTGGGTCATGCAGATGGCGCGGACGCAGCGTCTGCCCTTTGCGCTCTATTGGTCGGTGGCCTGGCTGTCGCTGGTCGCGCTGATCCCCGACATCGGCGTGCGCACACACAGCATCGGTACACACCTGGCCGCTGCCATGGTGTTCACGGCGCTGCGGTCGGTGCTGATCTTCCCCACGCTGGGTGTTGTGCTTCCGGCCAGGGCTGCAGCCGCCGCAGGTCGCAAGCCCACGCCGAGTTCGTGACATTGACTCGCGTCAATACGTGTCGATGCCGGTCAACGCCGCCACAGTCGCGGGCGTTACCTTATCGGCCACAATATTGGCATGCCGCCGGGGGGAAGATTCCGGCGGTGTTCGGCCGAGGGTAGTCATTTGCGGGGCATTGGCGGGCCGAAATCAACCAACGTGCGCGAGCACACATCCACAGGAGCAGGTCCATGAAGTTTTCAAGAATCCTCAGCATCGGCGCGTTGTCGCTGTCGCTGGTTGCAGGCAGCGCATTTGCGGCTACCAAGGCGGAGAAGCAGGCCGAGGCGCTGAAGGCTACGTCGGCCGCCCGGGACAGATTCTTCGCCAAGAAGCCGGAACTGAAGGCGCAAGTGGCCAAGGCACCGGGTTACGCGGTCTTCACTACCTATGGCGTCAGCTTCATCATCGGCGGCAGCGGCGGCACGGGCGTGGTGCATGACAACAAGACGAAGAAGAACACCTTCATGAAGATCGGTGGCGCGAGCGCCGGCTTCCAGCTCGGCGCGGTGGAGAACGACGTGCTCGTGATCTTCAAGACGGCGTCGGCAATGCAGGGCTTCATCACCAACGGCTGGGGCGTGGCCGGCGGCGTCGCCGCGGGCGCGGCCGCCAGTGGCGCGGGCGGCGGCGGTGGCCAGGGCGGCTCGGCGATGGGCGAGGTGGAGACCTTCACGCTGACCAAGAACGGTCTCGAAGCCGGCCTGTCGATCGGCGGCGTCAAGGCCTGGAAGGACGACGACCTGAACTGAGCCCAGTTGCCCGGCCTGCGCTTCGCAGGCCGGGCAGCGCAGACATCTGTAGGGCGGCTTCTTTGAAGCCGCCCTTTTTCATGGGCGGGGACCCTGGGCTCAGGGCGGTGTCTGGCGCAAGCGCTGCAGCATCTGGGCCACCTGCGGGTCGCCGGGCCGCAGTTGCTGCAGCCTTTCGGCCGCGGCCAGCGCCTTGTCGCGCTGGCCCGCCTGTGCGTACAGCAGCGCCAGCGCATAGGGCACGGCCGGGTCCGCGGGATCGATGCGCTGGGCCTGCAGCAACGCGGCTTCGGCCGGCTTGGGCTGGCCCAGCTGCTGCAGCGCGAGCCCGTAGTTGTACTGCACGCGCGCGCGCTGCGGCAGCAGCTTGGCCGCCTTGGCCAGCGCCTGCGCCGCTTCCGGCAGGCGCTGCTCCTCGGCCAGCAGCAAGCCCAGCGAATACTGCAGCTCGCCCAGCTGTGGTAGCCGTTGCAAGCCCTCGCGCAGCACGCGCTCGGCATCGGCATTGCGCGCGCGCGCGCTGTAGAACTGCGCCAGGTTGGCCCGTGCGGGCGTGAAGTCGGGGTCGATCTGCAGCGCCTTCAGGTAGTGCGCCTCGGCCAGGTCGTCGCGGCCGGTGAGCCCGCGCACGACGGCCAGGTTCAGCAGGTTGCCCGGCATGTCCAGGGCCACCGACTGCGCGGCGATGTATTCGGCCAATGCGGCGTCGTAGGCGGCACGTGTGGGCGCGTCGAATTGCCCGGCGGGCAGCGACGCCAGGCTGCGCGCGGCGGCAATGCGCACCGCGCG
>DASQFA010000367.1:0-1921 GCA_035633375.1 Rubrivivax sp. | reverse complement strand
TTCTTCAGGTACACCACCCAGATGTTGCCGGCCGCGATGCCGCCCGCGGTGGGCTGGTCGAGCTTGCCGATGATCGAACGCGCGATGGCCAGCCGTGCCGGGTTGCTGGCGCGAAGGATCAGCGAGTTGCTGCGTGCGTCGACCATCACCGTCATGCCACCGGCGCCGCCGCCCCCTCCCGGCACGCCCGGTTGCGCCGGGCCGGAGCCGCCGTCGGACAGGCGCTGCACCATCGGTGCCAGGTCGCTGGCCACCGCATGCTGCAGGGTCACGACTTCGGTGTCCGTGCTGGCCGGCTGGTCGAGTGCGGCGATGATCTTGGCGATGCGTTGCAGGTTGTCGGCGTAGTCGGTGATGACCAGCGAGTTGGTGCCCAGGCTGGCGTTGATGGTGTTGTTGGCGCTGATCAACGGGCGCAGCACCGCCACCAGGTTGTTCGGGCTCTCGTAGTTGAGCGGGAAGATCTGCGTGATGATCTGGTCGCCGCGCATCTTCACGTCGCCCACCGATACCGTGCCGGATTGCAGTTTCGCCTCGGCCTCGGGCACGACCTTCAGCAGGCCGTTGTTCTCGACCATCGTGAAGCCCAGGCCGCGCAGCGCGGCCAGGTAGTTGAGGTAGGCCTCGCGCACGCTCAAGGGCTGGTCGCTGTACAGCGTGAGGGTGCCCTTGACGCGCGGATCCAGTGCGATCTGGCGTTCGATCATCGTGGCCATCGCCCGCGTCACGGCCTCGACATCGGCATTCACGAAATTCACCGTCACCGGCGCGCGGGATTTCAACGCCGGGCTGTGCCCGGCCGCAGCGCCCGCGGCACGCGCGCGCGCCGCGGGTTCGGCCGCTGTCTGCGCATGCAAGGGCTGGCCGCAGGCCAGCAGGCCGGCCAGCAGCGCGCAATCCAGGCGCAGCGGGCGTGGTGCAGGGTCTTGCGTCGGCGTCATGGGTCGGCGCTTTGTCATGGTCATCCGATCGAAATGATGGACAGCGCGCCCTGGCGCCGACCGAAGATGTTCAGCAGGTTGTCCAGCACGCCTTCGGAGCCCGGCGCGGCGCGTGCTTCGCCACGAAAGCGCAACTGCGCTGCACTCCACTGTCCCTTGCCGCTGAGCAGCAGCGCCCCGTCCAGCGTACTCAGCGTGATGGCCGGGCCCTGGCCGGCAGCGCCGCCCGCAGCCAGATCCACCCGATAACTGCCCAGGCGGTCGAGTGTCGACAGCCTCGAGCTGATGTCGTTCAGGTCCAGGCTCGCCTGGCCGGTGAACGAAAAGCGCCCGCCAGCCGCATCCAGGCTCAGGCCGGGGCTGGCCAGGCGCAGTGTGCCACCCAGTTGCAGCGTGTTCCAGGGTGCACCGAGGCCCGCCAGCCAGGCGGCAGGCCATTCGCCGATGGCGCCCGAGCCTGGCAGCAACTGCACGCCCAAGCGGCCCAGGCCGGTACGCAGCAGCAACACCAGTTCGTCATTGATGCAACAAGGCTGGCGCACACGCAGCTCCAGCGCCAGGCCGCGCAGGCCGATGGTCCAGCTGGTGCGCCCGGGAAGCAGGGTGGCGCTGCGGCTGTCCGGGCCACCGGTCAGAACGGGCACGGCACTGCCGCTCCAGACCGTGCCGCGCGCGTCGGCCAACAGCACGCGTTGATTCGTGGCCGAGGCCACGGCCTCGGCCAGCCACGCGGCGGGTGCAAAGGCAACGCATGCCACGAGGCCGCCGCACAGCAACCCGGCCCAGCCCCAGCGGGCTACGGCCTTGCGCTGACGCTCCCAGGCGGCCTGGGCCAGCGAGGACTCGGCGAAGCCGCTGCCGGGTGCGCGCGTGGCCGATCGTGCCGAGCGCCTTTCGCGCCAGTTCAGGCCCATGCGTCGCCCGCCGAGTGTCGCGGCTTCATGGCGCGCCTGCGATGCTGAGCACCACGCTGCCGCTGA
>DASQFA010000366.1:0-2119 GCA_035633375.1 Rubrivivax sp. | reverse complement strand
ATGACACTGTCGGTGGAGGTGGAAACGGCGCGGCGCGAGCGCGCGCTGGTGCTGCCGATGAGCGCGCTGCGCGGCGGTTTGGCCGACGACCAAGCCGAGGTGCGCCTCGAACGCGGCGGCCGTGTCGAAGCCCGCCAGGTGCGGCTGGGCCTGCGCACGCTGGACGCGGCCGAGGTGCTGCAGGGCCTGGCCGAAGGCGATCGCGTGCTGCTCGGCGCCGTGCCCGGATCCGGGCGCCGCGTGCGCGCCGACCTGGCCGCGGCGGCGCCGGGCGCGCAGCGTGCGCGCGAGGATGCCGGTTCGGCCATGACCAACGCCATGGGCCGCTGAGCGCGCCGCCGATGCTCGGTTTCGAAAGCCGCGTCGCCGTTCGCTTCCTGCGCGAGGGGCGCATGCAAAGCCTGCTCATCATCGTCGGTGTGGCCGCGGGCGTGGCCGTGGTGGCCTACATCTCGGCGCTGATCAGCGGCCTGCAGAGCAACACGCTGGACAAGACGCTGGGCGCGCAGGCGCATGTCACGTTGAGCGCACCCGACGATGTGGTCACCCCCGCGCGCGAACGCATCGCCGGCAGCACCGAGCTGACGCAGACGCAACCTCGCGCACAACGCCCGCGTTCTATCGCCAACTGGCAGGCACTGGTGCCGGTGCTGGAGGCCATGCCCGAGATCGCCGCGGTCTCGCCGATGGTCTCTTCGGCCGGCCTGGCGGTGCGCGGCGAGGCCTCCAAGTCAATCGCGCTGGTGGGCGTCGATCTGGAGCGCTATGACCGCATCGTGCGGCTGCGCTCCAAGGTGGTGAAGGGCGAGCCGCGCCTGGGCCCGGGCGAAGGCATCATCGGCCGCGAACTGGCCGACGACCTGGGCGTGTTCGTCGGCGACCGCATCACCATCTCCACGCCGACGGTGAGTGATTCGCTGCGCATCACCGCGCTCGTCGATCTGGGCGTGCGCGAGCTCAACCGCCGCACCGTCATCGTGCCGCTGCGCACCGCGCAGAGCTTGGTCGGCCTGCCCGGCGGGGCCACCAGCCTGGACCTGGCGCTGGTCGACATCTGGGCGGCGCAGACGGTGGCAGACGGCCTGGCGCAGCGCCTGCCCTACGAGGTGGAAAGCTGGCAGCAGGCCAACGCCCAGCTGGTATCGGCGCTGAATGCGCAATCGGTCAGCACCGCGCTGATCCGCGGCGTGGTCATGGTGGTGGTGGTGCTGGGCATCGCCAGCGTGCTGGTGGTGTCGGTGGTGCAGAAGCGGCGCGAGATCGGCATCCTGCGCGCGATGGGCGCCACGCGCGCGCAGGTGCTGCGCATCTTCCTGCTGCAAGGTGCCATCGTCGGCGCCCTGGGCTCGGCGCTGGGCGTGGCGCTGGCGGTGCTGCTGATCTGGGCCTTCACCAGCTTCGTGCGCGGCTCGGACGGGCTGCCGCTGTTCGTCATCACGCTGGCGCCGGGGCTGGCATTGCGCGTGGCCGCCATCGCCACGCTGTGCGGCGTGCTGGCCGCGGTGGCACCGGCGCGGCGTGCCGCCGCGCTCGACCCGGCGCAGGCCATCCGCATGTGAGCGCCTTGAACACCCGCACCGCGCTGATCGAGCTGCGCGACATCCACAAGAGCTACAACCTCGGCCTGCCGACCGAGGCCGAGGTGCTGCACGGCCTGAGTTTCGACCTCACGCACGGCGAGTTCGTCGCGCTCATCGGCCCTTCGGGCTCGGGCAAGAGCACGCTGCTCAACATCGTCGGCCTGCTCGAGCCGATGACCAGTGGCAGCTATCGCATCCTGGGCGAGGAGATGCGTGGCCTGGACGACGCCGCGCTGACGCTGCGCCGGCGCGCGGTGCTGGGCTTCGTATTCCAGTTCCACCACCTGCTGCCGGCCTTCGACGCACTGGAGAACGTGACGCTGCCGGCACTGATGCGCGAAGGCCGAGTCACGCCGGCGCAGCGCGACAAGGCGCGCGCGGTGCTGGAGGCGGTGGGCCTGGAGAACGCGATGCACAAGCGCCCGGGCGAACTGTCCGGCGGCATGCAGCAGCGTGTGGCCATCGCCCGCGCGCTGGTGCTGCAGCCGCCGCTGGTGCTGGCCGACGAGCCCACCGGCAACCTCGACCGCGCGGCCTCC
>DASQFA010000365.1:0-5695 GCA_035633375.1 Rubrivivax sp. | reverse complement strand
GCCACGCTGCGCGAGAGCTATGTCAACCTAATCCCCACGCTGGTGGGCGGCACCCACGAGGCCGGGCTGAAGGACGGCCTGTTCGGTGCGATCAAGGGCTTCATCGAACTGCATGCGCTGGCACCCAAGGGGGTGAAGCTGATGCCCGAGGACGTGTTCTCGCGCGCCAGCTTCGTGCTCAGTGCCAAGGTGCTGGACCCGCAGTTCCAGGGCCAGATCAAGGAGCGGCTGAACAGCCGCGACGCGCTGCGCCTGGTGTCGGGCTATGTCAAGCCGGCGCTGGAACTGTGGCTCAACCAGCATGTCGAGCTGGGCAGGAAGCTCGCCGAACTGGTGATCCGCCAGGCGCAGACACGCCAGCGCGCGTCGCAGAAGGTCGAGAAGCGCAAGGGCTCCGGCGTGGCCGTGCTGCCGGGCAAGCTGACCGATTGCGAAAGCCGCGACCTGAACCTGAACGAAGTCTTCCTGGTCGAGGGCGATTCGGCCGGCGGCAGTGCCAAGATGGGCCGCGACAAGGAGACGCAGGCCATCCTGCCGCTGCGCGGCAAGGTGCTCAACTCGTGGGAGGTGGAGCGCGACCGCCTGTTCGCCAACAACGAGATCCACGACATTGCGGTGGCGGTGGGCGTGGACCCGCATGGGCCCAACGACACGCCCGATTTCAGCGGCCTGCGCTACGGCAAGGTGTGCATCCTCAGCGATGCCGATGTCGACGGCTCGCACATCCAGGTGCTGTTGCTGACACTCTTTCTGCGCCACTTTCCCAAGCTTATCGAGCGCGGCCATGTGTACGTGGCCAAGCCGCCGCTGTTTCGCGTCGACGCGCCGGCGCGCGGCAAGAAGCCGGCGGCGAAGATCTATGCGCTGGACGACGGCGAGCTCGAGGCCACGCTGGACAAGCTGCGCAAGGAAGGCGCGCCTGAGCCGCCACACAAGGGCAGCTGGTCGATCAGTCGCTTCAAGGGCCTGGGCGAGATGAATGCCGAGCAACTGTGGGACACCACGCTGAACCCGGACACGCGCCGCCTGCTTCAGGTGGCCTATGGCCAGCCGGGCTTCGATGCCACGGTGCTGTCGCTGACCCGGCTGATGGGCAAGGGCGAAGCCGCGGCACGCCGCGAACTGATGGAGCTGCGCGGCGACTCCATCGAAGTCGACGTCTGAGAGCCACACCGCGCCGCGATCGGCCGCATCTCGGGGTCGGCTACTCGCGCCGAACGGCGCTTCGTGGACGCCGCAGATTGAGCAGGTTGGCGGCGAGGATCAACGCCGTGCCCAGCACCGTGGACAGGTCCAGCCGCTCGGCATAGATCAACCAGCCGGCCAGCGCCGTCAAGGGCACGCGCAGGAAATCCATCGGCACGACCACCGTGGCATCCGCATGGCTCAGTGCCCGTGCCATGCAGTAGTGCGAAAAGGTGCCGCAGAACGCCACCACGAGCACCCAACCCCAGGCCGTTTGCGACGGCCAGCGCCAGACGGCGAGCGCAGGCACCAGGCCCAGCACCGACTGCATGATCAGCATCCAGAAGATGATGGCCAGCACACTGTCGCTGCCGGTGAGCGACTTGATCAGGATCACCGACATGGCAAAGCCTACGGCCGCGGCGAGTGCGATGACTTGCCCGGCGCTCAGCCCCGCGGTGTCGGGGCGTACGATCAGGCCCACGCCCACCAACCCGAGCATCACCGCCAGCAGCTTCCAGCGGTGGATGCGTTCGCCGAGGAAGGCCGCCGCCAGCAACACGGTCCACAGCGGCATGGTGAACTCGATCGCCACCACCTGCGCCAGCGGGATCATCGACAGTGCCGCGAACCAGGCGTACTGCGCCGCGAAGTGCACGCCATTGCGCGCTGCATGGATGCGCAATCGGTGGGTTCTCATTGCCGCCAGGCCACCGCCGGCGCGCACCAGCGGATAGAGCATGCACAGGCCCAGCAGCGAGCGCATCTCCATCACCTGGAAGACCGCCAGCTCGCGTGTCGCTTCACGACCCGCAACGGCGATGATCAACATCAGCAGCAGCCAACCTGCCATCCAGGCGGCAGCTTGCGTCAGGGCCTTGGGCGATCGCATGGCTCAACGCGGTTGAGCGGGCTCTTTGGGGTATCAGCTCGCAATGGATTCCTGGGCCAGCGCCAGCAACCTGGGCACAGGCATCGCCGCGCGCTCACGGCGCTCAGGCGGCGGGATCGAGCTGCAACGCCGGCATCAGGAAGTCCACCGGGCCGCTAACGCCCCGGGTCGACTCGGCGTGACGCGCCGACAAGGCTCGAAGCAGCTCGGCGTCGACGCGGCCCACCCAACCCGGCAGGTCGGCATAGCGAAGCCCTTGCCCCACCAACCCGTCGATGCAGGTGTTGCGCAGGGTGTCCCATGTCATCGTGGCCGCGCCGTCGAGGCCCGCATCCAGCGCCGCACTGATGATCATCGCGGCCACGTCGGCATCGCCCAGCGGCTGCCCCGCCGCATCGTGCAGGACTGTCGCGACGCCGGGCCGCAGGTCGCTCACGGCCCCCGGCAACCACGCCGGCATCGGCAGTCGACGGGCCCACTGGCCGGCGACCTGCAGGCTGCGGCCTTCGAGGTCGAGGTCCTGCGGCCGTATCGCCAGCACCTCGCCGACCGTGAGCCCCATCAAGCCGGCCGCGCACATGAATCGGGTGGGGCCGCTGGCTGCGCACAGCAGCGCGGCCGCTTCGGCCTGGCCCAATACCGGCACTGGCGCGGGCAGTGCCACGGCATGTCGCGGCGCGTCGGCTGCTGCCAGCAGGGCCGATGCACCGCTTGCGCCGCGTCCCAGTTGCGCTCGAGCGGCTTCCCAGCCTGGCGGCAGCACCACGGTCGTCATGCCTGGCGGCGATGTGGGCGCCGGCGAGCGGTTGAAGAGCTCGACGATTCCCATCACGGCCAGGGCCAAGGCAGCGGCGGCCGCCAGCACGATGGCGGCATCCTGCCAATGGTTGGGCCGAAACGGGGCCGCCGGCACGGTCGCCGCTTCGATGACCGTCACCGTGGCGACACGGCGTTGTTCGTCGGCCTCGAGTCTGGCCACGCGTTCGAGCAGTTCACGTCGCAACTTGTCGACTTGCGCCAGGTCCTCCTCGAAGACCTTGGCCTGTGCGAGATGCATCGTCGTCTTGATGGCCGATGGCCGGGCCGCGCCCAACTGGGCCCGCAGACGCTCGACCTGCGCCTGCGCGCTGGCCTGGTCTTCGCGCACCGACTGCAGTGCCGCCTGCTGGCTGATGATCCGCTGCTTGGCGATCTGCTCTTCCAGTTCGACCAGGCGCGCCTTGAGCGCACGGGCGCGCGGGTCCAGGGCGACGAAGGCCGGCGTGAAGCCCCGCTCCATTTCCTTGAGTTCCTCGCGCGCCTGGTGCGCGCGGGTCTCGAGTGCCGACAGCGCGGGATCGGCGCGCACCTGGGTGCTGCTCTTGCCCTGTTCGACCGCCTGCGTCACCGTGCTCAGCCGCGCGTTGGCCGCGGCCTCCTTTTCCACGGCCTGATCGAGGGCCGAATTCAGGCCCTTCATGCGTGCCACGGCCTCGTTGTCGTCGCGCTCGGCCAGCACGCCGGCGTTCTGACGAAATGCGTCCAGCCGGGTCCGGCGCTCCGCCGCCGTGCGTTCAAGGCGCGCCAGTTCTTCCCGCGCCACGGCCAGTTGCGCCTCGGCCTCGCCCAGCTGGCGCGAGGCGATGTCCTGTCGCAGCACCTGCGGCAGCGCATTCAGCATCTCCGTCAGCAACTGCGGATCCGGCCCGACCGCCCGCAACTCGATCACTTCCGAGGCCTGTACCGGCAGCACCTGCAGCATCGATTGCAACTGGCCGGCCGGATCGGCGCTCAAGGCCGAAGTCGGCCATCCCGCCTGGATGAGTGTCTCGGACAGCTTGAGCATCATGGGCCGGCTGTTGAAGACCTGAAGCTTGGTCGCGTAGGCGGTCGATGGCGTCTGGCCGGCCCTGCCCAGTTCCGGCAGGTTCACCTGCAGGCGCGTGCTCGCCTGGTAGTCGGACGCGCGGCTGAAGTTCCAGGCCTGGCCGACGAGCAGAGCCAACGCCAGCGTCAGCCCGAAAACGAGAAGCCGACGGCGGTTTCCCCGGCGCACCCGCTCCGCCGCTTCGTGCGCGCCGGGCCCGTCATCGCCGTCCCAGCGGCGCCGGGCACTGTGTTCGGTGATCATCTGCAAGGGCTCCTGCTCGGAAAAACGTTGCAGGCGGGTAGGGCGAGCCTACATGCCCGCGTAGTTGGGCCCGCCTCCGCCTTCGGGCGTGACCCAGACGATGTTCTGCGTCGGGTCCTTGATGTCGCAGCTCTTGCAGTGCACGCAGTTCTGCGCGTTGATCTGCAGCCGCTCGGAGTTGTCCTCGTTCTTCACGAACTCATACACGCCCGCCGGGCAGTAGCGTGATTCGGGCCCGGCATAACGCGCCAGGTTGATGCCCACCGGCACGCCCGCATCCTTCAGCGTCAGGTGGGCCGGCTGCTGCTCTTCGTGGTTGGTGTTGCTGATGAACACGCTGCTGAGCCGGTCGAAGGTGAGCTTGCCGTCGGGCTTGGGGTAGTCGATCGGCGTGCATTCTGCGGCAGGCTTCAGGTACTGGTGATCGGCCTTTTCGCGGTGCAGCGTCCACGGCGGCGCCTTGATGCCCAGCTTGGGCAGCAGCCATTGTTCGATGCCGGTCATCAGCGATCCGATGAGAGCGCCCTTCTTGAACCACTGCTTGAAGTTGCGCGAGCGCTGCAGTTCCTCGTGCAGCCAGCTCTTCTCGAAGGCGGCGGGGTAGGCACTCAGCTCGTCGTGCTGGCGGCCTGCCTGAAGCGCCGCGAAGGCCGCCTCGGCGCACAGCATGCCGCTCTTGATGGCGGCGTGGCTGCCCTTGATGCGGCTGGAGTTCAGGAAGCCGGCGTCGCAGCCGATCAGCGCGCCGCCAGGGAACACCGGCTTGGGCAGGCTCAGGATGCCGCCGGCACAGATGGCGCGCGCGCCATAGCCGATGCGCTTGCCGCCTTCCAGGTGCGTGCGGATGCTGGGGTGCAGCTTCCAGCGCTGCATTTCCTCGAAGGGGCTCATCCAGACGTTGTCGTAGTCCAGCCCGACGACGAAGCCGAGCGTGGCCTTGTTGCCTTCGAGGTGGTAGAGGAAACCGCCACCATAGGTCTGGCTGTCCATCGGCCAGCCGGCGGTATGCACCACCAGACCTGGCCTGGCCTTGGCCGGGTCGAGCTCCCACAGCTCCTTCACGCCCAGGGCATAACTCTGCGGGTCGCGGCCGGCGTCGAGCCGGTACCTGGCGATCAGCTGCTTGCCCAGATGGCCGCGCGCGCCTTCGGCAAACAGCGTGTACTTGGCGAGCAGCTCCATGCCGAGCTGAAAGGCGTCGTTCGGCTCGCCGTCCTTGCCAACACCCATGTTGCCGGTGGCCACGCCGCGCACCGCGCCGTCGTCGGCGTAGAGCACTTCGGCCGCGGCAAAGCCGGGGAAGATCTCCACGCCCAGCCCTTCGGCCTGCTGTGCCAGCCACTTGCACACATCGCTCAGGCTGATGATGTAGTTGCCCTGGTTGTGCAGGCAATCGGGCACCAGCGCATCGGGCACGCGTGTGGCGCTTTGTGGCTTGAGGAAGAGCACGTCGTCGCGGCTCACCGGCTGGTTCAGCGGCGCGCCCAGTTCCTTCCAGTTGGGGAACA
>DASQFA010000364.1:0-2021 GCA_035633375.1 Rubrivivax sp. | reverse complement strand
GGCGCGCTGACCATCACTTTCATCGTCATCCAGTTCGTGCCCGGCGGGCCGGTGGAGCAGATGATGGCCGAGGCGCGCACCAGCCAGAAGGGCGAGGGCAGCGCCTACAAGGCCGGGCGCGACAGCGACGCCAAGCAGATTGCCGAGCTGAAAAAGCTCTACGGCTTCGACAAGCCGGCGCATGTGCGCTACTTCGAGATGCTGGGCAGCTTTTTGCGCTTCGACCTGGGGCGCAGCTTCCTGCACAACAAGGACGTGTGGACGCTCATCAAGGACAAGCTGCCGGTGTCGATCAGCCTGGGGATCTGGACCTTCCTGATTTCGTACCTGATTTCGTTGCCGCTGGGTGTGGCCAAGGCGGTGCGCGAGGGCTCGCGCTTCGACGTGATGACCTCGCTGGTGGTGCTGATCGGTTATGCGATACCGGGGTTCGTGCTCGGCATCTTCCTGATCGTGCTGTTTGCCGGCGGCACCTTCTTCGAATGGTTTCCGCTGCGCGGCCTGACTTCCGACAACTGGGACGAGCTGAGCTGGCCGGCGCGCATTGCCGACTACTTCTGGCACCTGACGCTGCCGCTGATCTGCCTGGTGATCAGCAGCTTTGCCGTGACCACGATGCTCACCAAGAACACCTTCGTCGAGGAGATGCGCAAGCAGTATGTGCTGGTGGCGCGCGCCAAGGGCCTGTCGCAAAAGAGCGTGCTGTACAAGCACATCTTCCGCAACGCGATGATCCCGCTGGTGACCGGCTTTCCGGCGGCCTTCGTCGGTGCCTTCTTTGCCGGCTCAGTGCTCATCGAGACGCTGTTCTCGCTGGACGGGCTGGGCCTGCTGGCCTTCGAATCGGTGGTGCGGCGCGACTATCCGGTGGTGCTGGGTTCGCTGTACCTGTTTACGCTGATCGGGCTGGTGGTCAAGCTGGTGTCGGACCTGCTGTACGTGGCGGTGGATCCGCGCGTGCAGTTCGGGGCGGTGGGCAAATGAGGGCGGTTCGATGGCTGCCGTGATGCCGTCGCCCACTGCGGCGGCGCCGCTGACGGCGGCGAAGTCGATGTCGCCCAACCAGCGTGCCTGGGCGCGCTTCAAGCGCAACCGCATCGGCTACGTCTCGTTGTGGTGCTTCGTCGCCTTTCTGGTGCTGGCCACCTTGGCCGAACTGGTCAGCAACGACCGGCCGCTGGTGGCGCGCTACGACGGCCAGCTCTTCTTTCCGCTGTTCAAGAACCACCCCGAGACCACCTTCGGCGGTGATTTCGGCACGCCCACCGATTGGTCCGACCCGCTGATTGCTGAAGCGTTCGCCAAGCCCGGCCGCTGGGCCTTGTTCACGCTCAACCGCTACGGTCCCCGCACCAGCAACCCCTTCGAGGCCGTGCCCAGCCCCGCGCCGCCGAGCGGCCTGCACTGGCTGGGCACCGACAGCCTGGGCCAGGACATGGTGGCGCGGCTGCTCTACGGCTTTCGCATCAGCATCTGGTTTGCCTTTGCGCTGACGCTGGTGGGCACGGTGATCGGCATCGCGGCCGGTGCGCTGCAGGGTTACTTCGGCGGGCGGGTGGATCTGATCCTGCAGCGCTTCATCGAGATCTGGGGCGCCGTGCCCGAGCTGTACCTGCTGATCATCTTCGCGTCGATCTTCGAGCCCTCGCTGCTGCTGCTGCTGGTGCTGCTGTCGCTGTGGGGCTGGATGGGACTGTCGGACTATGTGCGCGCCGAGTTCCTGCGCAACCGCAGCCTGGAGTTCGTCAAGGCGGCGCGAGCGTTGGGCCTCTCCAATGGCCAGATCATCTGGCGCCATGTGCTGCCGAACTCGATGACGCCCGTCATCACTTTCCTGCCCTTTCGCATGAGTGGGGCCATCGTCGCGCTGACTTCGCTCGATTTCCTCGGCCTGGGGGTGCCTGCCACCGTGCCGTCACTGGGCGACCTGCTGCGCCAGGGCAAGAACAACCTCGATGCCTGGTGGATCATCTTCCCGACCTTCGTCGTGCTGGTGCTGACGATGCTGGCGCTGACCTTCA
>DASQFA010000363.1:0-1968 GCA_035633375.1 Rubrivivax sp. | reverse complement strand
GCACACCGCGTCGTCGAACACCTTGCACAGTGCCACATGCAGTGCCGGATCGTCGTGCATCCCTTCAGCCGCCACCTGGCCGGCACGCATCACCACCACCCGGTCGGCCTGCAGCGCCAGGGGCAGGTCGTGCAGCACGCTGGCCACGGTGCAGCGAGACGCCAGGCGTTGCAGCAGCCGCACCACCGCCATCTGGTGGGGCGGGTCGAGGTGCGTGGTCGGTTCGTCCAGCAGCAGCAGCGGCGCATTCACCGCCAGCGCGCGAGCCAGCAGGCAGCGCTGGCGCTCACCGCCGGACAGCTGGTGCAACTGCCGGTGTGCCCAGGCGGCGCATTCGGTGTCGTGCATGGCCGTGTCGACGGCGCGGCGGTCCTCGATGCCCGGCACGCCGAGCAGGCCCAGGTGCGGCAGGCGCCCCAACTCGACCAGCTCGCGCACGCTCAGCTCGCCATGGGTCTGCCCCTGCTGCGCCAGCCAGGCGATCTGGCGTGCCCGCTCAGCCGGGCTCCAGTCCTGCAGCGGCCGTCCTTGCAGCCACACACCACCCGCTGAAATCGGCACCAGCCCCGCCAGGGCGCGCAGCAGCGTCGACTTGCCCGCACCGTTCGGGCCAACGATGGCGGTCCAGCCCGGTTGCAGCGCCAGTGTCAAGCCGTGCAGCACCGGCGTGCCACCCAGTGCCACGCTCAGGTCTTGGGCGCGCAAGGCGACCGTCATGCGTCGCGCCGCCGATGCAACAGCCACAACAGGTAGATGCCGCCGAACACCGCGGTGAGCACACCCACCGGCAGCTCCTGCGGGGCGATCAGGCTGCGTGCCGCCACGTCCGCGGCCAGCAGCAGCACCGCGCCCGCCAGCGCGCTGCCCCACAACATGGGGCCGTGCCGGCCGGGCGCATAGCGTCGCACCAGATGCGGCGCGGCCAGCCCGACAAAGGCCACCAGCCCGGCCTGCGACACGGCCAGCCCGGTGGCCGCGGCCAGCAGGCACACCAGCAGCAGACGCAGCCGCGGCAATGCCAGGCCCAGGCTGCGCGCGCTGTCTTCGCCCAGCACCAGCGCATCCAGCGCGCGCGACAGGCGCAGCGCCAGCGGCAGCGTGAGCACCAGGCCCAGCGCCAGCAGCGCACAGCTGTGCCAGCCCAGAAAGCCGGTGCTGCCGAGCATGAACACCTGGCGGCCACGCAACGCCTCGGGTGCGGCCAGCGTCAGCAGGTCGCTGCAGGCGCTCAGCACCACGCCCACGACCACGCCCGCCAGCAGCAGGCGCAAGGTGTGCTGTGCGCCCCGCGCCAGCATCAGTGTCAGCAGCACGCCGCCCAGCGCCCCAGCAAAAGCCGCGGCGACGAGCCCCACTTGCGAGAGCATGCCGGCCGCCGTCGTCCCAAGGACCGGCAGGCCGATCAGGCTGCCCGCCGCCAGCACCGCCACCACGGCAAACGACGCGCCCGAGGCAGACCCGAGCAGGAAGGGATCGGCCAGCGGGTTGCGGAACAGCCCCTGCGCCAGCGCACCGGCCAGCCCGAGCAGCGCGCCGGTGAGCCACGCGCCGAGCGTGCGCGGCGCGCGGATCTGGCCGATCACCAGCGCGGCGTCCGGGCCTTGCAGCAAGGCGCCGAAAGCCCGCAGCGACCAGCCCTCGCCGCCCGCCACCAACCCGGCCAGCAGCAACAGCACGCTGGCCGCACCCAGCACCCGCCACAGCCGACGGCGGCGTGCGGCGGCGTCAACGCTCACCGCGCATCCTTGCCCAGGCCGGCCAGGCAGTCGGCCAGTTGCAGTGCGGCCTCGCCCATGCGCGGGCCGGGGCGCACCAGCACCTCGTAGCGGGCGCTGGGAAAGACACACACCTGCTGCATCTGCAACGCGCGCATCGATGCCCAGCCGGGGCGCAGCGCCATGTCGCGATGGTTGCGCGCCTCGGCCATGACGATCTGCGGCTGCGCACGCACCACGAACTCGGGGCTGA
>DASQFA010000362.1:0-11097 GCA_035633375.1 Rubrivivax sp. | reverse complement strand
AGGCGGCGTGCGCCACCGGGAGCATCAGCATGCTGGCAACGACGAAGGACGCCTTGAGAGTGAAGTGTTTGTACATGAAATTCTTTCTTGATCGTCAGTTTTCGAGAACCGGCGGTTGGGTGTTCGACGAATGTCTCTTGCTGCACCGACCGGCCGCTGCGCGAGCAGCTCCTATAGCCTGCCCAACAGGAGCAGCACGATGATGACCACCACCACCAAGCCGAGCAAGCCACTGGGCGCGTAGCCCCAACTCCTGCTGTGCGGCCAGGTTGGAATGACCCCGATCAACAACAGAATCAGAACGACTAGCAATATGGTCCCTAAGCCCATGGGCTTCTCCTTGAGGTTACCAGTACACGAGTGCAGTTCAGCGCCGCCGAAGGTGACGTGAACACCACGCCAGCCTCTGCGGCGCCGCCGACTACGACTTCGTAAACCACGAATCGGTTGCCTTGTCTTGCCACTCGGAGATCTGCTTTTCGGCGTCGTCCTTGGCGACACCGTAGCGCTCCTGGATCTTGCCGGCGAGCTGCTCGCGATGCCCGGCGATGACCTCCAAGTCATCATCGGTCAGCTTGCCCCACTGCACCTTGGCCTTGCCGGTGATTTGTTTCCAGTTGCCTTGTATGCGGTCCCAGTTCATTTGAAACTCCTTCAGTTGTGAATTGACGAATGAAGAGCACAAAGTCGCGAGCACGCTCAGGGGCGCACTGCAATCTCGTTCTTCACTGACTTGACCCCGCTGACACCGCGCGCGATGGATTCCGCCGTGCTCTTTTCGGTGGCGTTCTTGGCGAAGCCCGACAGCATGACGGTACCGTTCAAGGTCTCGACGCTGATCGATGCCGCATCAACGTTCTTGTTGTCGACGAAGCGACTCTTGACTGTGGCGGTGATGGTCGAGTCGTCAATGTAGGCTCCCGTAGTTTCCTGACCGCGCGAGACGGCGCAACCGGTTGTCGTGAGCGCAGCGACGGCCATAACGGCGGCGACGAGAGTGGTACGAATGATCATGATGGCCCTCCAGGTAAGGTTGAAATCTACTTCTCGCAAGAAATCCGGATCGATCAAACTCATTCTGATCCTGCGATGCTCTGCGGTATGTGCGCTGTCGAACATACAGAGATACAGAGTGCCCGCGATTGAGTGAGCGCAATGAACGCAGTTGTTGGTCAGCAACCTGATGTGACCGGACGCGCTGGCTGCCAATGTCGTGCGGATCGGATCGGGGTCGTTTGATCGGGTATCTCCGGCGGCGCAGCAGTTCTACGCCTTCTTCGGCGAGATGAAGGGCAAGCGCGGCGGCGAAAGTGCCCGGCCTCTGGGTGCATGAGCATCGTCGACCGTGCACGGCATGGCCAGCGACATGGGCCATCCGTCGCTCGCGGCCCATGCCAGGGTGGGAAGCGACCCCGATAGCATGTCGATGCCAATTCCGACATGCCCCCGAGAACGCAATTGAACCCGAGCAATGACCACGCCTTTACCTACCTGGAGCACCGTGCGCTGATGCTGCTGCTGTTCGCCGTTTCGCTGGCCTTCGGTTGGATCCTGCTGCCCTTCTACGGCACCATTCTGTGGGGTTCAATCATCGCCTTGCTCTTCGCACCGTTGTATCGCTGGCTGTTACCGCGGCTGAAGCGGCGACGCACGCCGGCAGCGCTGTTGACGCTGCTGGTTGCACTGGTCAGCGTCGTCGTACCGTTCTCACTCGTCTCCGCCTCGCTGGTGCACGAAGCTGCGCTGGTCTATGAGCGTGTGGACTCGGGCGAGTGGGATCCGAACCGCTACCTGCGCTAGGCCTTCGCGGCCTTGCCAGACTGGGTCACGGCACTGCTCGATCGTTTTGGGCTGGCCCGCTTCGATATCGTGCAGCGCCGACTGGCCGCCGCATTTACGCAGTGCAGCCAATTCATGGCGACGCAGGCATTCGATATCGGCCAGAACGCCTTCGAATTCATCGCCAGCATCTTCATCGCGTTGTACCTCGCGTTCTTCCTGATCCGCGATGGCGATGACGTGGTGCGCGCACTGCGCCACTTCGGCACCATCATCCGGGCCACGGTGAAGGGCAGCCTTGTGGTGGCCGCCATCCAGGGCCTGCTGGGCGGCATTGCCTTCTGGGCCCTCGGCGTGAAATGGGCCCTGCTGTGCGGGGTGTTGATGGCGTTCCTGTCACTGCTGCCGGCCGTCGGCGCGGCGCTGTTGTGGCTGCCAGTGGCGATTTACTTCTTCGTCACGGGGGCCGTTTGGCACGGCATCGCGCTGGCCGCCTACGGCGTGTTCGTGATCGGTCTGGTGGACAACGTGCTGCGGCCGATGCTCGTCGGCAAGGACGCGCGCTTGCCCGACTATCTGGTGATGATCACCACCCTCGGTGGCATTGCCGTCTTCGGCATCAACGGCCTGGTGCTGGGCCCCGCGATCGCGGCGATGTTCATTGCGGTGTGGCACATCTACGTGACGACAAGCCCCGCCACGTACTGAGGGCCTCAGTGTAGGAACGTGACCGTAGCTGGCGATGCGACGCCTGTTGACAACAAGGCATCCACGGAACGCGAAGTTCACGCGTATTCGCCATGGCTCGACCCCTGATCTCAAGTACCGTCGACAGCGTCGCCGCTGGCCGGAAATGCGATCTGGAAGTTGTCTTCTCCGATTGCTGCGCAGGCTGGTTCATCGCGGTCTTGGCAAGGCTGACTGGCGCTTCGAGCAGGAGAATATGCAAACCTGCCGCGACGCGGCAGCCGCCGCCGGCCGTCGCGACGAGAAAGCGTTGACGCAAGTCAATCAGCGGCAAGCGGCTATGTTCGAAAGTGCACAGACCGTGCCAAACGCGATGCACAGCCCCTACATGACAAGCGGAGAAACACCATGCTCGAGACTATTGCTGTCGTCCTGATCGTTCTGTGGCTGCTGGGCCTTGTCAGCTCTTACACCATGGGCGGACTGATTCATGTGCTCCTGGTCATTGCGGTGGTGGTGATCCTCATTCGTGTCATCCAAGGTCGGCGCCTGTGACAGCGCTGTCCTGACGGTGTGGCAGGTTGTGGCCAACGCCGAGGACAGGCGCCGCGGCCTTTGACATTCGTGACCAGCCCCGCACACTGCACGCATGCAACTGCCTGGCGTCGCCGCCCAGAGTGTCCTCAGACACCCAGGCAGGTTCGCATTTCGGACGTTGAAGGCCTTCCGCGCCAACCAGGGCCTGCTGCTGGCCGGTGCGGTGGCGTACTACGCGCTGCTGTCGATCGTGCCCTTGCTCATCCTCACTGTCATCGCGCTGTCGCAGATCATCGACGAGAACGAACTTCTTCAGACCCTGGGCCGATACCTGGAATGGCTGATTCCTGGGCAGTCCGGCGCCATCGTGGCGGAGTTGTCGAGTTTCTTGGCGCACCGCGATGTCATCGGCTGGGTGTTGCTGGCCAGCATGCTCTTCTTCAGCTCGCTGGCCTTCAGCGTACTCGAGAGCACGATGTCGGTGATCTTTCACCACCGTGTGGTGACCCGTCGGCGTCGTTTTCTGGTGTCGGCCGTGATCCCGTACTTGTACATCCTGTCCCTCGGGCTGGGCCTGTTGCTGGTGACGCTGGTGGCGGGCAGCCTGCAGGCGATGGGCCGGGAGGAGGTGGACTTCCTGGGACGCAGCTGGTCGCTGGGCGGTGCGTCCGGCGTGCTGCTGTATCTGTTGGGTTTCGCGGGTGAGATCTTCGTGCTCACGTCGGTGTACCTGGTCATGCCCGTGGGCCGGCCTTCGGTCACACACGCCCTGGTCGGTGCAGTCACCGCGGCCTTGCTGTGGGAGCTGTCGCGCCACGCGCTGCTGTGGTACTTCGCGACGCTTTCGCAGATCAGCACGGTTTACGGGTCACTGACCACCGCGATTGCGGTGCTGCTGAGCCTGGAACTCGCCGCGACGTTGTTGTTGTTTGGCGCGCAGGTGATCGCAGAGTATGAGCGCATGGGCACGACTGGAGCCGACACACCGCCGCAACGCTTCAAGACCGATCCGGGCTGAAGGGTTCGGACAGTTCAGTCCGGAGGCGCCAAGCCCAGCCGCTGGTATCTGAGCTGCACGGTGCCTGAGCCCGCGCCAAGCGCTCGGTGGTCAATTCGGCCTCGGTCATCGCGTCGCCATTGGGCGGTTGCCGGTTCGTCGGCCGTGACGGCGAGTTGCAATGCTGCGCATAGGCAAGAATGGAAGCGATGCTGCCGCCTCTGCTTCGCCGACATCGATGGGCCTTGGGCCTCTTCGTCCTCTTCGCGCTGTTCGTGCTGCTGGGTCTGGCCTTGCGCAGCCGCCTGCCGACCATCGTGCCCGATCTGGCCCGACCGCATGGGCGCGCCGTGCAACTGGAAAGCACGCGCGGCCCGCTGTCGGCCGCGCAAAGCAAGGCCATCCTGCAGGGCGTGCAGGGTGGTGGCCAGCAGACCGGCATCTTCGATCGCCACCTGGCGCGTGAGGAGGCCATCGTCAATAGTCCGTTGACCACCGGCAACCAGGTGCTACTGCTTCAGGACGGGCCGGCCACCTACCAGGCGATGCTGGCGGCCATCCTGGCGGCCCGTGATCACATCAACATGGAAACCTACATCCTGGCCGACGACGATGTCGGCCAGCGCTTTGCAGAAGCACTCATCGCCAAGCAGCGGCAGGGTGTGCAGGTCAACCTCATTCGTGACAGCGTCGGCACCGCCGGCACACCGAAGGACTTCTTCCAGCGCCTGGCCGACAGCGGCATCCGCATCCTCGAGTTCAACCCGATGAATCCCTTGGTGGCGCGAAAGGAATGGGAGCTGAATCAGCGTGATCACCGCAAATTGCTGATCGTCGATGGACGCATCGCCTTCCTCGGCGGCATCAACATCAGCAGCGTGTATTCCGGCGGCTCGTCCAGCCAGGGCATGCGTGCGCGGCCAGCCGGCAACCCTGCGTGGCGCGACACCGACCTGCAGTTGCAGGGGCCGGTGGTGGCGGAACTGCAGAAGCTGTTCCTGGCCACCTGGGCCGCGCAGAAGGGCGAGCCGCTGATGGCGAAGAACTATTTCCCCAAACCCGAGAGCCCCGGCCGGCAGTTGGTGCGCGCGATCGGCAGCTCGCCCGACGATCCCTACAGCCTGATCTATGCCACGCTGCTCTCGGCCATTGCCAGTGCCGAGACCAGCGTGCACCTGACCAACGCGTACTTCGCGCCGGACCCGCAACTGCTCGCCGCACTGGAGGCGGCCGCCGCGCGCGGCGTCGAGGTGACGCTGATCCTGCCCGGCAACACCGACTCCTGGCTGGTGTTCCATGCCGGGCGCGGCTACTACGAGCAGCTGCTGCGAGCGGGCGTCAAGATCCACGAGCGGCGCGACGTGATCCTGCATTCGAAGACGGCATTGATCGACGGGGTGTGGGCCACCGTCGGGTCGACCAATCTCGACTGGCGAAGCTTCCTGCACAACCACGAGTTGAACGCGGTGGTGCTCGGCGACGAATTTGGCCAACAGGTGCGGGCGATGTTCGACAAGGATCTCGCGGCCTCGGATGCCATCACGCTCGAGCGCTGGCAGAGCCGTCCGGTCAGCCTTCGCCTGAAGGAGCTATTGGCCAGCCTGTGGGAGTATTGGCTTTGAACACTCGCGGCAGGCGGTTCGACCAGGGAGGCAAGCTCATGACGGTTGCACCCGCGGCGTTGAGCGGCTCGCCGATGTGCGCAATGGCATGCTCGGAGCGTCAGCGCGTGGCAGGCGCGCAGTTGAGTTGCTCGAAACCCGCCGTTCGCCAAGTCCGGCAGCTGGCCGGGACCGCCGCAAACAATCTTCAGCTGACTGGCAGTTTCAATCCTGATGACAGGTTCCAGGCGGCGAGCCGACAGATCAGACGTCAACCTGCCACTGTTGCCGATCAGCTCGTCAGAACGACTCGCACAGCGCCGTTGCACTGAAGCCGTTCGTTGGCCGGCGCCGGTCCGGTGATGTAGCGGCACAGTTGTTCCAACGCTTGGCGGCCGTCCACCGTGCGGCGCACGGCGGTGTGGAGGTTGAAACCCTGCACGACAACGCAAAAGGTTCTGATGGAACTGCGCCGCCTATGGCATCGTGCCGTGCACCTTCAAAACCTTTTTCGCCGGCGCGCTCGGCGATTGGCAATATGGCACGCAAACGCCGCCGCCTGCACGCCCGAATCAACTCCTGTGTTCGTTCAAGGCGGTATGCCACCAAACCATGGATAGTTCGGGTGATGCAAGCGGGGTCGCGCGTTGGCGTCGATGGGCACACCCACGTAAGAGCTGTCTGACAGCGTAACGCGCCGCTCGCTGATTCGACTCGGAGGCGCAACCGCCTATCGTTGTTACGACGCCGAACCAAGGCGCTTCACCCCGAAAGGATCACCATGACCCGCGCCTCCAACCTTCTCACGATCTCTGCCGCTGTGGCTGCGATGCTCGCCCTTTCGGCCTGCAACAAGCGCGATGACCAGTCGGCGGGACAAACCGTCGATAAGGGCGTCGCCAGCGCCAAAGCCGAAATGAAGGACGCGAAGGAGGCGACAAAGGACGCCGCGGCCAACGCTGGCTCTGCTGTCACGGACGCCATGATCACGACCAAGATAAACGCCGCATTGGTGGCAGATGACCAGCTCAAGGCAGTGAAGATCAACGTCGACACGAAGGATGGCAAGGTAGTGCTGACCGGCGTCGCACCCGACGCAGGTTCGCGTGACCGCGCGACGACCATGGCCAAGGCCGTTAACGGCGTGGTCGACGTCGACAACCGCCTCACCGTGCAGCCCAAGGGCTGAGCGATGAAGGCTGATGCAGACAAGCCTCGCAAGGGCGAGCAAAAGCTCGCCCTTAGCGAATTTGGCCTCTAAGCGGCGCGCCATGACCTCAAGGACGGCGCGATGACGCCGGCCTACGGACCGTCGCGTGGCGATATGGCCGCCTTGCTCCATTCAACGAGAGAACTGCCATGACCCTCTGCCCAATTGCGATTGCCGTCACCTGCCGCAAATGCCCGATCGTGTCGGCCTGCCCAGTCAAGACGGTGATCGGTGACTACGTCGAGCCCAAGGATGCCAAGCCTGATGTCGCGAAATCGAAGTAGAAGCAGTCCAGCGGCATAGCCCACTTCTCATCGCCCATGGCGACGCCGAACAGGATCTCGTTCGGTCGATGAGCTCAGCAGCATTTGGCGCATGCTGAAGACGCAGAAACTGCGCGGCACCGCTCACGTGTGAGCGCGTTCGTCAACTTCCGGTTTGGTTGTGGACGGCGGACTTTGATGACTACTGCTCATGGGCGGGCGCGCTGCGTTCTTAGGTCAGCTGCCCGGCAACATCAAAGCAGATCGCGGTTTCGGGGCGCCAGGATTGGTCTGTTCGGCGAGCGTGCGGATCGCATCCGGCCTGGACCAGCGCTGCTGCGGTGGCGCGGAGCCGGATTCGATGAACAGCGGCTTGATCATGGGCACGCGGTGGGTCTCAGCCTGACCGACACGGTGCTGCTCTATGCGCTTTTCAATGCGGTGTGTGTCGTCGCGGCACCGCTGGTGGGCCGCCTGGGCGACGCCATCGGCCGCAGCCGCGTCGTGCTGCTCGGGTACGGGTCTGTACGCAGCCATCAATCTCGCGCTCGTGTGGGCCAGCCACGGCTGGCAGGTCATTGCGCTGTTCGCGCTGTATGGCGTCTTCTACCTGGAACCGGAGCGCCGCGCGACCGCGGTGGGCGCCTACAACGTCGTCACCGGCGTGCTCTACCTGCCGGCATCCCTGGTGGCCGGTGCCCTGTGGACCCTCGATCCGCGCTGGGCATTCGGCCTGGCGACGCTGCTGACGCTGGCAGCCATTGCACTCGTTGGCTGGAAGCAGCCCGCTTCTGCAAACCGGCCGTCGAACGGCGCCGTCCCGTCGAGCCCACCATGACCATGGCGGTCACCGCTGACGCCGGGGTCCTATTCGGTGCTATGGCCTGAACTTGAAATTTCGCATGGCTGATTACGTTCGGCACCGTACAGACGAACACGCCAGTGTCGTCGGAAGCTTGCAGCAGGAGAGCCGTAGCGCACAGAACGGCTTGCAGATCGAAGCGAATGTCAAGCGCCGCGCCAGCGTCACTGGTCACGCACAGTCCACTCGGTGCACCACTTCTGTCGCTGCAACTTCAACCAAAGGAACCCCATGCACTACAGCAGCGGCAACTACGAAGCGTTCGCCCGCCCACGCAAACCCCATGGCGTCGAGAGCAAGACGGCCTGGTTCGTCGGCTCGGGCCTTGCGGCACTGGCGGGTGCGGCCTTCCTGATCCGCGACGGTCAGATGCCGGGCAACCGGATCACCATCCTGGAGCAGCAGCAGTTGCCCGGCGGCGCGCTGGACGGCATCAAGGAGCCAGAGAAGGGCTTCGTGATCCGCGGCGGGCGCGAAATGGAAGAGCACTTCGAGTGCCTGTGGGACCTGTACCGATCGATCCCGTCGTTGAAGATGGAAAGCGCCAGCGTGCTCGACGAGTTCTATTGGCTCGACAAGGACGACCCCAACCTGTCGTTGCAGCGCGCCACGGTTCGATGCGGCGAGGACGCGCACACCGACGGCCTGTTCACGCTCAGCGAGCGGGCGCAGAAGGAGATCGTCAAGCTCTTCCTGGCCACCCGGGAAGAGATGGAGAACAGGCGCATCAACGAGGTGTTCGGTGCCGAGTTCCTGGACAGCAACTTCTGGCTCTACTGGCGCACCATGTTCGCTTTCGAAGAGTGGCATTCGGCGCTGGAGATGAAGCTGTACCTGCACCGCTTCATCCACCAGATCCGAGGCATGCCGGACTTCTCCACCCTGAAGTTCACCAAGTACAACCAGTACGAATCGCTGGTGCTGCCGCTGGTCAAGTGGCTGGTGGACCACGGGGTGGTGTTCCAGTACGGCACCGAGGTCACCGATGTCGATTTCGACATCGCGCCCGGCAGCAAGCGGGCCACCGCCATCCGCTGGCGCAACAAGGGCGCCGAAGGGGGCGTCGATCTCGGCGCCGACGACCTGCTGTTCATGACCATCGGCTCGCTCACTGAGAACTCCGACAACGGCGACCACCACACGCCGGCCAAACTCAATGAAGGCCCTGCGCCGGCCTGGGACTTGTGGCGGCGCATCGCCGCGAAGGACCCGGCGTTCGGCCGCCCCGACGTGTTCGGCGCGCACATCCCTCAGACCAAGTGGGAGTCGGCCACCGTCACCACGCTCGACGAACGCATCCCGAAGTTCATCGGCAAGATCGCCAAGCGCGACCCGTTCAGCGGCAAGGTGGTCACGGGCGGCATCGTGACGGCCAAGGACTCCGCCTGGCTGATGAGCTGGACGGTGAACCGGCAGCCGCACTTCAAGGCGCAGCCCAAAGACCAGATCGTGGTCTGGGTTTACGGGCTGTTTGTCGAAAAGCCGGGTGACTACGTGAAGAAGCCGATGCAGGACTGCACCGGCGAGGAGATCACGCAGGAGTGGCTGTATCACATGGGCGTGCCGGTCGGGGACATCCCCCAGCTGGCCGCAAGCGGCGCCAAGACCGTGCCGGTGATGATGCCGTACATCACCGCGTTCTTCATGCCGCGCCAAGCCGGAGATCGGCCCGACGTGGTGCCCGAGAGCGCGATCAACTTCGCCTTCATCGGCCAGTTCGCGGAGTCCAAACAGCGCGACTGCATCTTCACCACCGAGTACTCGGTGCGCACGCCGATGGAGGCCGTCTACACCCTGCTGGGCGTCGAACGCGGTGTGCCGGAGGTTTTCAATTCCACTTACGACGTCCGCATGCTGTTGGCCGCGTCAGGGCGCCTTCGCGACGGCAAGGAACTCGACTTGCCTGGCCCCGCGTTTGTGCAGAACCTGCTGATGAAGGAGCTCGACAAGACGCAGATCGGCGCGCTCCTGCGCGGCTCCAAGCTTGTCGGGGCCGACTGACCGCACCGCATCGCTGCGAACTCAGGTTTGTGACTTTTACAGAGAACTTTCGAAAATGGAAAGGTACGCCAAAGTGAAAGATGAACAGGATTCCTCTGTCAACGTTTACCTCAATGGTCTCGGCTTGGGCTCCATTGCGGCCGCGATGTATCTGATCCAGAAGGCAGACTTCAATCCATCCAATATCCACATCTTCGAGCAAATGGGCGACAAGCAGCTTGTGGGCGGGAGCTGTGATGCCTCCGAGGTGATGGTGAACGGCCAGCCGGCCTACTTCATGCAAGGCAGTCGCGAGTTCGAAGACAAGGCGTACCCGTGCACCAAAGAACTGTGGTCCATCATTCCGTACACCGATGATGAATCGTGTCTGCAAGACCATCAGAAGAACCGTGAAGAATGCAGGGTTCACACGGTCGTTCGCCTCATGCACGAAAACGGCGAGAAGGACACCGGATATCAACTGGGCCTGGACACCGCTGAAAAACTGAAGATGGCCAAACTGATGGCCACACCCGAGTCCTTGATCGCGGACGGCGCAATGATCACCGACATCTTTGGCGAGACTTTCTTCACCAGCAATTACTGGTACATGTGGCGGGCGATGTTCGCTTTCCAGCCCTGGCATTCGGCGGTGGAAATGAAGCGCTACATGCACCTCTTCTTTCACGAGATGCCGAACATGAACACGATGGTCGCCCTGGAGCGCACCCGCTACACCAACTTCCACTCGTTCATCCTGCCCGCCTTGCGCTTCATGCAGAAGAAGGGTGTGAACGTGCACTACGACACCAGGATCTCGGACGTCGATTTCGAAACCGACCCCGGCACCGAGCAAAGGTGGATCGAGCGCATCCACCTCGAGCGCGGGAGTGGCGCGCCCAAGCCCTCGATCCCGGTGCGCGACACCGACCTCGTCTTCCTGACCTTGATGGACCCTGACTTGGTGGAGACGAGGGCCACCAAAAAACCACTGGGGAGCCAGAAGAATGCTCATCTTTGGTCGTTCTCGCGACACCAGTTACCCCCAGATGTACCCCCAGTTCTGATGGCTCTCCCACGCTGCCCGGTCAAGCGGGCTGGCCTCGAACGGAAAGCAACTGGCGCAGCTCCGGCGGTGATGGAGGCGGCACTTCCCGTCAATACACTGGACCCTCCCGTGG
>DASQFA010000361.1:0-1597 GCA_035633375.1 Rubrivivax sp. | reverse complement strand
ACGGTCATCGATCGCGTGTTCGGGCTGACCATCGCGTTGGACCACTTCAGCCTGACAGGCCGGCAGGCCGCCTACGGCTCGAGTGCCGACACACAACGCGATACGCAGTTGCGGGTGCAGCTGGATGCGTGGCTGAATTGAGCTGTGCCATGGCTCGTTCGGTGCGATTTCGTGCCATGGCGTTGCGGATTGACGCTCGATCCCGCTTTACAGGCGGCGCCTGGTGCTAGGCTCATGCGGACTCGGCCTGGTGGCCGTTTGTCCTTGCCTCGATGAGCGAAGAATCCGAACCCTCCTGGCCCTGGGTGCTCTGCCTGACGGCCCTGGCCTATGCAGCGGCGGGGTGGCTTGCCCTGCAGTTGAGCAGCGCCCCCAGCTTGCCCGTGCCGCTTTACCCGGCGGCGGGCATTGCGCTCGCCGCCGTGTGGGTCTTCGGCAAACCCGCCTGGGCCGGCACTGCGCTGGGCGCTTTGCTGCTGAACCTGGGGCTGGAGGCGGCACGCGGCCCGCTCTCTGGGTCGGCACTGGGCGTGTCGCTTGCCATCGCCCTGGGAGCGGCGCTGCAGGCGCAGTTCGGCTGCTGGCTGGTGCGGCACCAGGTAACCCAGCCGTTGACGCTGGCGCAGCCGCGCGACGTCTGGCGCTTCTTGCTGCTGGCAGCACCCGTGGCCTGCGTGGTGAACGCATCGGTCGCCAGCGCCGCGCTCGGCCTGGCCGGGGCCGTGCCTGCGGCCGCACTCGCATTCAACTGGTGGACCTGGTGGCTCGGTGATGCGCTGGGCGTGCTGGTGGCAGCGCCCGCCGTGCTCACGCTCATCGGCCGGCCGCGCAGCGACTGGGCGCCGCGCCGTGCCACCGTGGCGGTGCCACTGCTGCTGCTGACGGCGTTGCTGGTGGCCGCTTCGCTGGCCGTCAACCGCTGGGATGAACAGCGGCTGCGCAGCGCCTTCGAGCGCGATGCCTCCAGCGCGGGCGATGCGGTCGGCGCCTGGCTGAACGGTCCGCTGCAGGCACTGCAGGCGGTACACGGCGTGTTTTTGATCCAGCCACAGGTGTCGCGCGAGGACATGCGCAAGACCTCGTCCTGGTGGCTGCAGCAGCCGCTGCACCTGCAGGCCATCGGCTTCAGCGAGCGTGTGTCGCGTGCCGATCTGGCCGCTTTCGAGGCAGCGGTCCGCGCCGACGGCCCCGCCGACTATCGGGTCTTTGACCGCCGCGATGCCCCCGCCAGCGCCGATGCCACGGCAAACGAGGTGGTGGCCGTACGCTTGATCGAGCCGCAAGCGCGCAATGCGGAGGCACTGGGCGTGAATGCACTGTCCATCGGTGCAGCGGCCGAGGCCATCCGGCGTGCACAGCGCAGCGGCCACCCCAGCGCCAGCGCGGGCTTCCCGCTGACGCAGGAAAGCGCTGACCAGGCCGGCGTGGTGGTCTATCACGCCCTCTACCACGGCCCTGCCGACACCGAAGCCCAGCGCATGGCGGGCCTTCGCGGCGTGGGTTTCGTCACGCTGCGCATGGATGACGCGCTCGGCGCATTGATGAGCCGGCACCAGGGCAGGCTGCAGTGGTGCCTGGTGGACCGCGATGCCGGGGC
>DASQFA010000360.1:0-4602 GCA_035633375.1 Rubrivivax sp. | reverse complement strand
GCGCTTCTGTGGGCGCGTGCGATCAAGGGAAGAGTCCGTCGATGTCGGCTTCGCGGCTTGCATTTCGCTGAGATGACTGTCGGCTGTGGGTCGGCAGTGCCCGTTCGACGTCGTGAGCAGCGGACGGTCGGCGGGTCTTTGGCATCGACAAGCATCGAACGGCTGCTTTCGGGATTTCGACCCCGCGAACGGACGACGGCCTATGTCCGCAGTACCTCGTAAACCGGTCGGTGACGATGCGATCTTTCGGCTGCCTGTACGACCGGTTGTGGCCGGTGGCGGGTGCTCCGGTGGGCGAAATCGACGCCACTTTGCTGACGTTCAAGATCAGATCTGACCGGCCGCTTTGGAGCGAGCAGTTCCTTGAGCCGGCCGTCTCAGGTCGGCCATCAGCTGCCGCTGGTGAACGGCTGCTTCCGAGCGAGCTGAAGTTCATCGCATCCATCCTGGAGCGGCCGCTGATCGACGAGACCCCACTTCGCCTACGCTGGGCACTGCGTCGCACGTAGAAATGGGCCGCGGCGAGCACACTGGCGCTTCACGAATCGCCGAAAGATTGCGCCGCAAAGTGCGTCTGGACTGTACTGACCTCAAAGGCCGCCACAGGCGTACCGCGCAACCGTTCAGCTGCTCTGTCTGGGCCCAGGCCTCGACGCTCGAGGTCGAATGCGACCTGAGGGTCGCCCGCATGCAGACGCTGACGCCACTGGACACGCGCTTCTGTGATGAACCCGGCAAGACACCCGCCGACCTGATGAGCGCGGTCGACGAACGCTGAGCAGGGGTGGTCGGCGTTGCGCCCCGCCTGGTCAGGCCAGCTTTGCGTCGAACGGCAAGGCGCGCGGTGTCTTGCCGGTCAGCGTGGCCACCGCGTTGGCAATCGCCGGAGCGATCGGCGGCAGGCCGGGTTCGCCGATGCCGGTGGGTGCGTCGGCGCTGGGCACGATGTGCACGTCGAACTTGGCCGGCATGTCGGCGATGCGCGCCAGGGTGTACTCGCCCCAGTTGCCTTGCTGCACGACGCCGTCCTTCAACGTGATCGCCGCGCCGGGCAACGTGGTGCCGATACCCATCAGCGCCGCGCCCTGGATCTGCGTCTCGATCGAGCGTGGGTTGACCGCCAGGTTGCAGTGCACGCCGGCGGTGACCGCGTGGACCACCGGTGCGCCGTCCTTGAGCGACGCTTCGACGACATAGGCGATGACCGAATCGAACGACGCGTGCACCGCAACGCCCCACGCGCGTCCGGCCGGCAGCGTGCGCGTGCCGTAACCCGACTTGGCAATCGCCAGGTCCAGCGCGGCGCGGTGGCGCGGGTTGTTGTTGCCGAGCCATTGCCGGCGCAGCGCCACCGGGTCGGTCTTGGTCGTGCGTGCCACCTCGTCGACCAGCGTCTCCATCACATACGCGGTGTGCGTGTGGCCGACGCTGCGCCACCACAGCACCGGCACGTTGACTGCCGGATGGTGCACCTCGAGCGCCACCGGGATCGCATAAGGCGTGTCGGCGACCCCTTCGGTCGTCGTCGCGTCGACCCCGTCCTTGACCAGGAACTGCTCGAACGGCGAGCCCTTGATGATCGACTGGCTGACGATCGTGTGCTTCCACGCGACCACCTTGCCGGCGGCATCCAGCCCGATCTCCGCGCGGTGCACCGTGAACGGCCGGTAGTAGCCGGCGCGCATGTCGTCTTCGCGGCTCCAGATGACCCGCAGAGGCCCGCTCTTGCCGGCGGCGCGCCAGGCCTTGGCCACCTGCGCGGCTTCGCGAGCATAGTCGGCGGCGGGCACCGCACGTCGGCCGAAGCCGCCGCCGGTGGGCAGCGAGGTGATCTCGATCATCTCGGGCTTGATGCCCAGCACGGCAGCCACCGTTCCGGCATCGACCTGGTGCATCTGCGGCGCGTACCACATCCGGCAGCGGTTGCCGTCGAAGTCGATCGTGCAGTTCATCGGCTCCATCGCCGAATGGGCGAGGTATGGGAAGGTGTACTCGGCGACGATCTTGGTTGGCGCGCCCGCGAGCGCCGCGGCCTGCTCGCTTTGCGCGACCTTGCTTGCTTTCAGGCCCGGCTGCTGCGCCAGCGTGCGGTACCGGGCCATCTGTTGGGCGGTGTCGACCTTCTCGAGCCCGTCGCTGTTCCAGCGCACGTCCAGCGCGTCTCGACCTTGCTTCGCGGGCCAGAAGCCGTCGGCAATCACGGCCACCGCCTGGGCGTCGCGGTCCAGCCCTTCGATCTTCAACACCTCGGTCACGCCCTTGATGCCGCGCGCCTTGGCCGCATCGAAGCTCGCGACCTTCGCGCCGAACACCGGCGCATGCGCGAGCACGACCGTCTTCATGCCCGGCAGCGCGATATCGATGCCGAAGGTCTTGGCGCCGCGCGACGCGTCAGGCGTCGCGAGGCGCATCACCGGTTGCCCGATCAGTCGGAAGTCCTTAGGATCCTTTAGCGCCACCTTCTCGGGCACCGGCAGCTTCCATGCCGCTTCGGCGAGCTCGCCGAAACCGGCGCTCTTGCCGCCGCCGCTGACCCCGCCGCTCGCGACCTTGATCTCGGCCGCCGGCACGTTCCATTGCGCCGCGGCGGCGGCGACCAGCATCGCACGGGCACGCGCGCCGAGCTCGCGGTACTGCAGGTAGCTGTGCTTGAGCGCCGTCGAGCCGCCCGTCAACATCATGCCGAAAGCCGGATCGACATACGCGGTCCCCAGCGGGGCCGGCATCGCGCGGACCTTGCCCCAATCGGCATCGAGCTCTTCGGCAAGCACCATCGCCAGGCCGGTTTCGGTGCCTTGACCCATGTCTAGGCGGTTGATCTGAACGGTGACGGTACCGTCGCGGGCGATCGCCACGAACGCCGCCGGCATCTGGAAGGGCTTGAGTCCGGCCGCGCCCGGCGGCTGCTGCGCGCCGGCCAGGCCGGTCAGTGGCGCAATACCCAGCGCAAAACCCGAGCCGATCGAGAACTTGATGAAGTCGCGCCGGGCTAGGCCGCGGCCACTCGGTTCGCTCGCGCGGCCTTCGGCCACGCGCTGCATCAGTTGTTTGTAACCCATGGTGGCCTCCTCAGGCGAGCGACGCCGCAGCGTCCTTGACCGCCGCGCGGATGCGCGCATAGGTGCCGCAGCGGCAAATGAAGCCGGCCATCGCGGCGTCGATCTCCGCATCGCTGGGCTTGCGGTTGGTTCGCAGCAGTGCGGTCGCGCCCATGACCTGGCCGCACTGGCAATAACCGCACTGCGGCACGTCGTGCTTGATCCACGCGTCCTGCACCGCCTTGCCGACCGGGTCGGCTGACAGGCCTTCGATGGTCGTGATGCTCGCGCCTTCGACTGCCGCCACCGGCATCACGCAGGCGCGGGTCGCCGCGCCGTTCACGTAGATCGTGCAGGCACCGCACAGCGCCGCGCCGCAGCTGTACTTGGTGCCGGGCAGCTGCAGGTTGTCCCGCAAGACCCATAGGATCGGCGTGGAGGGGTCAACCTCGACCGTGACGGCGCGGCCGTTGACGTTGAACTTGGCCATCGATCGACTCCCCGACCTGCAAGAAGGCGGAGCTTAGGGCCGCGCCGTGCTGCGCACGAGCGGAACGCGAATGGGCTTGCGCTTTGGTCGGGTATCCCGCGCCGACCGGCGGACTGGCGCCGCAGCGTGTCCCCAACGCTGCCGAGCGCCAACGCCGGTATGGTCTCGTCGTACTGTCGGTGTGCAACCGTGAACAGGCCGCAAAGCGCCGTCAAGTCGCCTGCGGTCCGACCACAGACCCCGTGGCCACGCGAAGCGGGAACAACTCGGCAAGCATCACGGCCGCATGCGCCGCCAGCTCGTCGGCCGCCTCGAACACGACGATGCCAAAGGTGCTTTGGTCGACGGCGGTGGTACGCCCGGCCATCAGCACCGTGCCGGCGTCGGTCAGCCGTACCAGGTAGTCGAAGTGCAACGGGCCGTTGGACACCGATATGCCAACAGCACGATTGTCATTCGAACCCATCGTCTGCGGCACTCAATGCCTCCCTGTTCATTTGGTCGAACAGCTCGAAACTTCTCGGCTTCAGCCCGAGTAGGGGTCGCGGAATTGCTCGGCAAACGGCCGCTACTGGGCAGGATTTGGAGTTGACACCCAGCGTACGGAACTGGCTGGGACCGCGAGTTCCAGGCCAAGCCCGACAGCGACCCTCCAGAGCGATTTCGACCTTGGCGTACGCCTGCTGTCGACGTGCTCTTCGAGCGGGCATCCCCGGCCATCAGCTGACCTTGGTCCACGGCGGCCGAGTACCTGCTTCAGACTGAACCCGGTCATCCAACTTTGCGATCTGCCTGCTCCATAGCAGTCGTTGAAAGTGCAGGCTGGCGGTCGGCAATGTGGCGATGAAATCGACGGGCGGGACACCCGCATGCGGCCATCAGCTGTCGTTGGTGAACGGGTCGCGGGCTTCACCGGGTGCGGTCACCCTGGCCGGCCAGCAGGCCGTCGGTCGAGATGTACTTGCCCAACGCTTCCCGGTGGATGCCGCGCAGGCTCAGTTCGAGCTGGGCGCGATGTTCGGGCGTGGCAGCCAGCAAGCGTAGGAACCACCCGACCGGGACGGCCATGCGCCT
>DASQFA010000359.1:0-1972 GCA_035633375.1 Rubrivivax sp. | reverse complement strand
GACGCGAACGCGGCGCGCCTGATCCTGGCCGTGCTCGACGATGCCGAGTGGCGCGCAGAGCTGCCGCGTCTGGTGGTGGGCAGCCTCGGGCGGCAGCAGCGTGGCGCCTGGCTCACGACCACGGCCAACCTGTGGGGATCGTTGGCGCTGGACAAGTTCTCGGCGCGCTTCGAGACGGTCGCGGTGGCCGGGCGCACCGTCGCCAGCACCGGCGGGCCTGCACAGCAGATCGACTGGTCGCGCACGCCCGAAGGCGGCCAGATGCTGTTGCCCTGGCCGGACGCGGCGGGCACGCTGAGCGTGACGCAGCAGGGCACGGGCAAGCCCTGGCTCAGCGTGCACAGCCTGGCGGCCATTCCGTTGAAGGCGCCGCTGCGTGCCGGCTACAGCCTCGTGCGCAGCGTCACAGCGGTGGTGCAGACGGACCCGGCGAAGTGGTCGCGCGGCGACGTGCTGCGCGTCCGCCTCGAAGTCGATGCACAAGCCGACATGAGCTGGGTCGTCGTCAGCGACCCGGTGCCGGCGGGCGCCACGCTGCTCGGCTCCGGGCTCGGCCGCGATTCAGCCCTCGCCACGCGCACCGAACGGCGCGAAGGCAGTGCCTGGCTGGCCTTTGAGGAGCGCAGCTTCGAGGCCATGCGCAGCTACTTCGAGTTCATGCCGCGCGGCCGGCACGTGGTCGAGTACAGCCTGCGCCTGAACAACCCGGGGCGTTTCGTGCTGCCACCCACGCGTGTCGAAGCGATGTATGCGCCGCAGAGCTTCGGCGAGCTGCCCAACGCGCCGCTCGAGGTGGCGCCGTGACGCGGTGGCGCCGGGCCGGCATCGCCGCCGCGTGCCTGGCGGCGGCGCTGCCCGCGCTGGCCTTGCCCTCGTATGACGAGGTGCGCGCGGCGCACCGGCCGTCGGACCTGACGCTGCTCGACCGGCACGGCAGCCCGCTGCAGACGCTGCGTTTCGACGCCAATGTGCGGCGCCTGGCCTGGGTGCCGCTGCAGGACATGTCGCCGGCGCTGCTGCTGGCCGTGGTGCTGAGCGAGGACCGGCGCTTCTGGGAGCACAGTGGCGTCGACTGGCCGGCACTGGCCAAGAGCGCCTGGGCGAATGCGCTGAACACGCGCACGCGCGGCGCGTCCACGCTGACGATGCAGCTCGCCGGGCTCATCGACGAGGGCCTGGCGCGGCCGGCGGCGGGCCGCAGCGTGACGCAGAAGATCGGCCAGCTGGTCACGGCGACGCAGCTCGAAGCGCGCTGGAAGAAGAGCCAGATCCTCGAGGCCTACCTCAACGCGGTGCCCTTCCGCGGCGAGATCGTCGGCATCGACGCACTCGCGCAAACGCTGTTCGGCAAACACCCGAGCGGGCTCGACACGCAGGAAGCGGCGATCGCCGCCGCCTTGCTGCGCGCACCGAACGCAGCCGCCGCGCGGGTGGCGGCGCGCGCCTGCGCCGTGCTGCAACTGCAGAAGCTGGATTGCAGTGGTCTGAGCCACCTGGCCGAAGCGGCATTCGTGCGGCGCGGCGGCATGCCGCTGGGCGAGCAACTGGCGCCGCACTTCGCGCGCCTGGCCTTGCGGCCCGACGGCCCGGCGCGGCAGCGCAGCACGCTCGACGCGCGCGTGCAGCGCGTGGCCTTGGCGGCGCTGCGCCAGCAACTGGGCGAGCTGTCGGACCGCCAGGCCGAGGATGGCGCCATCGTCGTGCTCGACAACGCCAGCGGCGAGGTGCTGGCCTGGGTCGGATCGAGCGGCCGCCTCAGTCAGACGGGCGAGGTCGATGCCGTGCTCGCGCGGCGCCAGCCGGGATCGACGCTCAAGCCCTTTGTCTATGGGCTGGCCTTCGAGCAGCGGCTGATCACGCCGGCCACGCTGCTCGACGACTCGCCGGCGCAGATCGCCACCGCCGCCGGCCTGTACCTGCCGCAGAACTACGACCGCGATTTCCGTGGCTGGGTCAGTGCGCGCACCGCGCT
>DASQFA010000358.1:0-6782 GCA_035633375.1 Rubrivivax sp. | reverse complement strand
GCCGAAGACGCCGGCGTGGCCATCAGCTTGGGCTCCGATGTGGGCGGTGGCACGAGTTTGTCGATGCAGCGCACCCTGGCCGACGCCTACAAGGTGCAGGCGCTGGCCGGCACCAAGCTCACGGCCTGGGCTCTGCTGCATGCGGCCACGCGCGGCGCCGCCCGAGCCCTGGGCCTGGGCCAGGAGATCGGTTCGCTCGAAGGTGGCACCACCGCCGACCTGTGCGTCTGGGACTGGGCCGGCAGCGCGGTGGCGCGGCGCCGCCAGCAGGTGGCGCGCGACTTGCATGAGAAGGTCTTTGCCTGGATCACGCTGGGTGACGAGCGCGATCTGGTGGAAACCTGGGTCGCCGGCGAGTGCCGCCATCGGCGCAGGTGAGGTGCCATGCGAATACCAGTTCATTCACCGCAGACGCGCGGAGGGCGCAGAGTTCACGCAGAGGCAAGGCAATGGATTCAAAGCATGGTCTGGATTTCTCTGCGGACCTCTGCGCCCTTCGCGCCTCTGCGGTGAAGGCTGTTGCGGTATTGACAGCGCTGATACTCATTCACAGGAGACATCCATGCTGCGACTCGAACTCATCGGCATCAGCAAGCAATACCCGGCGGTGCGCGCCAACGACAACGTCAGCCTGAAGGTACTGCCTGGCGAGATCCACGCCGTGCTCGGCGAGAACGGCGCCGGCAAGTCGACGATGATGAAGATGATCTACGGCGCGGTGCGGCCCGACGCGGGCGAGATCCGCTGGAACGGCGAGAAGGTCGAGATCAAGAACCCGCAGCAGGCGCGCAGCCTGGGCATCAGCATGGTGTTCCAGCACTTCAGCCTGTTCGACACGCTGACCGCAGCCGAGAACGTCTGGCTCGGCCTGGACAAGACCGAGAAGCTGCCCGAGATCACGCAGCGCATCAGCCAGGTGAGCAAGGAGTATGGGCTGGACGTGGAGCCGTTGCGGCCGGTGCATTCGCTGTCGGTGGGCGAGCGCCAGCGCGTCGAGATCGTGCGCTCGCTGCTCACCCGCCCGAAGCTGCTGATCCTGGACGAGCCGACCTCGGTGCTCACGCCGCAGGCGGTGCAGAAACTCTTCGTCACCTTGCGCAAGCTGGCCGCCAACGGCTGCTCCATCCTGTACATCAGCCACAAGCTCGACGAGATCCGCGAGCTTTGCCACAACTGCACCGTGCTGCGCGGCGGCAAGGTCACCGGCACGGTCGACCCGCGCACCGAGACCAACGCCGGGCTGTCGCGGCTGATGATCGGCGCCGAGCCGCCGCAACTGCAGCACAAGGCATCCAAGGCCGGCGCGGTGGTGATGGCGGTGAAGGGCCTGTCGATGCCGAAGCTGGACCAGTTCGGCACCAGCTTGAGCGACATCGGCTTCGAGGTGCGCGCCGGCGAGATCGTCGGTGTGGCCGGGGTCTCCGGCAACGGCCAACAGGAGCTGATGGCCGCCCTGTCGGGCGAGGACCCGCGCGCACCGGCGGATTCGATCCGCCTGTTCGGCAAGGACATCGCCGCCCATTCGCCGCGACGAAGGCGCCACGAGGGGCTGCATTTCGTGCCCGAGGAGCGGCTCGGCCGCGGCGCGGTGCCGGTCATGTCGCTGGCGCAGAACACGCTGCTCACGCGCACCGAGACGGTCAGCGCCTCGGGCTGGATCCGCACCGGCGCGGTGGAGCTGCTGACGGCCAACCTGATCAAGCGCTTCAACGTCAAGGCCGGTGGCACGGCTGCGGCGGCGAAGAGCCTGTCCGGCGGCAACCTGCAGAAGTTCATCGTCGGCCGCGAGATCGATGCCAACCCGAAGCTGTTGATCGTCTCGCAGCCGACCTGGGGCGTCGACGTGGGCGCCGCGGCGCTGATCCGCGGCGAGCTGCTCGAGTTGCGCGATGCCGGCTGCGCGCTGCTCGTCGTCAGCGAGGAGCTCGACGAGCTGTTCGAGATCTCGGACCGCCTGATCGTCATCGCGCAGGGCCGCATGTCGCCCTCCGTGCAAACCGCCGAGGCCACCATCGAGCGCATCGGCGAGTGGATGTCCGGGCTGTGGCCCAAGGCGGGCGAGCCTGCGCTCGGCAGCGTGTCGCACAACCTTGCAGGAGTGCGCCATGCTCAAGCTTGAAGCCCGTCCGCAGCCTTCTCAGGTGATGTCGCTGCTCTCGCCGGTGCTGGCGCTCGTGCTCACGGCGTTGATCGCCGCGCTGCTCTTCCTGGCGCTGGGCAAGGATCCGGTCAAGGGCCTGGCCATCTTTTTCGTCGAACCGTTTTCCAACGCCCGCCAGATCAGCGAGGTGCTGCTCAAGGCCACGCCGCTGATCGTTATCGCGCTGGGCCTGGCGGTGTGCTACCGCTCCAACGTCTGGAACATCGGTGCCGAGGGCCAGTACCTGCTGGGTGTGTTGGGCGGCGGTGGCGTCGCGCTTTGGCTCACCACGCACGGCGTCGTGCTGCCCAAGCCGGTGGCGGTGCCGCTGGTGCTGGCCGGTGGCGTGCTCGGCGGCATGGCCTGGGCGGCGATCGTGGCCGTGCTGCGCGACAAGTTCAACGCCAGCGAGATTCTCGTCAGCCTGATGCTGGTGTACGTGGCGCAGCAACTGGTCAACTACATGGTCTTCGGGCCGTGGAAGGACCCGGCCGGGTTCAACTTCCCGCAGACCAAGAACTTCGACGCCTCCACCTGGATGCCCAACCTGCTGACCGGCACGCGGCTGCACGTGGGTTTCATCGTCGCGCTGCTGCTGGTGGCGTTGATGTGGGTCTTCATGTTCCGCATCTACCGCGGCTTCCAGCTGCAGGTGGGCGGGCAGGCGCCGGCTGCGGCACGCTATGCCGGTTTTTCGGCCAGCACCTCGTTGTGGACTGCCCTGATGATCTCCGGCGGCCTGGCCGGCCTGGCCGGCGGCATGGAAGCCATCGGCACGCTGCGCCAGGTGACGCCGCACGTCTCGGCCGGCCTGGGCTTCACCGCCATCATCGTCTGCTTCGTCGGCCGGCTGCACCCTGTGGGCATCATCTTCGCCGGCGTGCTGCTGTCGATGATGATCATCGGCGGCGAGCTCGGCCAGTCGCGGCTGGGCCTGCCGAATGCGCTGACCGGCGTCTTCCAGGGCCTGCTGCTGGTGCTGCTGCTGGCCTGCGACACCTTGATCCATTTCCGCATCCGTGTGCGCTCGGCCCTGGCCGCGGCCCACTGAACCCGAGGACAACCGCATGGATCAAATCGCATTGCTGATCGCTGCCACGCTGGCCTCGGGCACACCGCTGGCCATCGCCGGGCTGGGCCTGCTCATCAACGAGAAGGCCGGCATACTCAACCTCGGCGCCGAAGGCATGATGCTGGTGGCTGCGATTGCCGGTTTTGCCGCGGCCTTCGCCACCGGCAGCGACACCATGGCTTTCATCGCCGGTGCGGGCGCCGGCGCGCTGCTGGCCGCGGCCTTCGGCGCCTTGGTCATCTGGCTGAACACCAACCAGTACGCCACCGGGCTGGCGGTGAGCCTGTTCGGCTACGGCTTCTCGGCCTTTGTCGGCATCGGCTATGTCGGCCAGAAGCTGTCCGATCGCACGCCCTTCGAGGTGCCCGGCCTGGCGCAGATCCCGTTTGTCGGCCCGGCCCTGTTCAAGCAGCATCCGATGGTCTACATCGCCATCGGGCTGATCGCGGCGACGGTGTGGTTCCTGTACCGCACGCGCGCCGGCCTGGTGCTGCGCGCAGTGGGTGAATCGCCCGAGTCGGCGCATTCGCTGGGCTACAAGGTGCGCTGGATCCGCCTGCTGGCGGTGATTGCCGGCGGCGCGCTGTGCGGCGTCGCGGGTGCCTTCCTGTCGGTGGTGTATGCACCGTTGTGGGTGGAAGGGCTGGTCGCCGGGCGCGGCTGGATCGCGCTGGCGCTGACCACCTTTGCCACCTGGCGGCCGGTGCGCGTGCTGCTGGGCGCCTACCTGTTCGGCGGAGTCACGATGGCGCAGTTTGCGCTGCAGGGCGCGGGCGTCAACATCTCCAGCCAGTTGCTGGCCATGCTGCCCTATGTCGCCACCATCGTGGTGCTGGCCATCATCAGCCGCAACCCGACGTGGATCCGCATCAACATGCCCGCATCGCTGGGAAAGCCCTTCCACCCAGGCTCATAATCGTTTTCTCGTTGCAGCGGGCCGCTATGGCGGTGCGCTGAACTCGTTGCTCAGTTCACCTACCCACCCCCCAAAGAGGAGTTATCGCGCATGAGTACCCTATCCAAACGCAGCCTGTTGGGCTGGACGGCCGTGGCCGCGCTGACCGCTCTGGTCGGCTGCGGCAAGAAGGAAGAAGCCAAGCCTGCCGCCGCGGCCCCAGCCTCGGCGCCGGCAGTGGCTGCCGCACCGAAGGCCGAGCCGCTGAAGGCCGCCTGGGTCTACATCGGCCCGGTCGGCGACGCCGGCTGGACCTTCGCCCACGACCAGGGCCGCAAGGCGGTCGAGGCCGAGTTCGGCGACAAGGTCAAGACCACCTTCGTCGAGAAGGTGCCCGAGAGCACCGATGCCGAGCGCGTCATCCGTGACCTGGCTGCGCAGGGCAACAAGATCATCTTCACCACCAGCTTCGGCTACATGGAGCCGACGTTCAAGGTGGCGGCCGAGTTCCCCGACGTGAAGTTCGAGCACGCCACCGGCTACAAGCTGGCGCCCAACATGGGCGTGTACGACACGCGCTTCTACCAGGACGCCTACCTGTCGGGCATGATCGCCGGTGCCATGACCAAGACGAATACGCTGGGCTTCGTCGGATCTTTCCCGATCCCCGAGGTGCTGCGCAACATCAATGCCTTCACGCTGGGTGCGCAAACCGTCAACCCGAAGATCACGACCAAGGTGGTGTGGATCAGCACCTGGTTCGATCCGCCGAAAGAAGCCGAAGCCGCGCAGAGCCTGATCAACGCCGGTGCCGACGTGCTGATCCAGAACACCGACTCCTCGGCAGTGCTGCAGACGGCCGAGAAGAACGGCAAGTACGCCTTCGGCTGGGACGCCGACATGAGCGCGGTTGCGCCCAAGGCGCACCTGGCGTCGAACATGGTCTTTTGGGGCCCGTACTACAAGAAGGCGGTCGGTGATGTGATGAACGGCACCTGGAAGTCCGAGCGCACCATCTGGGGCTACAAGGAGGGCGCCAACGGCGTGATCAAGATCGCCGACGCCGTGCCCGAAGAGATCAAGAAGAAGATTGCCGAGACCAAGGAAGGCTACAAGGCCGGCACCGCCGACCCCTTCAAGGGCCCGATCGTCGACAACACAGGCAAGGAGCGCCTGGCCGCGGGTACCATGCCCGACCAGGCCTGGAAGGACAAGGTCGACTTCTACGTCAAGGGCGTGGACGGCAAGATCCCTGCGGGCAAGTAGCCGCGTCCCGGCGCACGAGCCGAGCGAGGCGAACAACGCCGCCGGGCGCAACGCCCGGCGGCGTTTTTTCATTGACGGCAGAATGGCCATGCGCGCAACGCGCGTACCCACCGCGCCATGCGGCCCTTCGAAACCGCCCGCGACAGCTGTCACATGACCTTGCATGCTCCGACCGACGCCCAGCTCGACGCCATCCCGAGGCAGCGCCTGCCGGCACTGCTGCGGCGCATGCCCAAGGCCGAACTGCACCTGCACATCGAGGGCTCGCTCGAGCCCGAGCTGATCTTCAGGCTGGCACAGCGCAACGGCGTGGCGCTGCCCTATGCCAGCGTCGAGGCGCTGCGCGCGGCCTATGCCTTCAGCGACCTGCAAAGCTTCCTCGACCTGTACTACGCCGGCGCCGCGGTGCTGCTGCACGAGCAGGACTTCTTCGACATGGCCTGGGCCTACTTCGAGCGGGCCGCCGCCGACAACGTGGTGCACGCCGAACTCTTCTTCGACCCGCAGACGCACACCGAACGCGGCGTGCCGATGGCAGCGGTGATCGTCGGCCTGGAGCACGCCTGCCGCCGCGCGCATGCCGAGTTCGGCATCAGCGCGAAGCTGATCCTGTGTTTCCTGCGCCACCTGAGCGAGGAGTCGGCCTTCGCCACGCTCGAACAGGCGCTGCCCTACCGCCACCATTTCATCGGTGTCGGCCTGGACAGCGGCGAACGCGGCAACCCGCCGGAAAAGTTCGCGCGGGTCTTCGCCCGGTGCCGCGAGCTCGGCCTGCATGTCGTGGCGCACGCCGGCGAGGAAGGCCCGCCGGCCTATGTGTGGGGCGCGCTCGACGTGCTCGAGGTGCAACGCATCGACCATGGCGTGCGCAGCGTCGAGGACGCGGCGTTGATGCGGCGCCTGGCCGACACGCGCATGCCGCTGACGGTGTGCCCGTTGTCGAACGTCAAGCTGCGCGTCTTCGACACGCTGGCCCAGCACAACCTGCCGCAATTGCTGGAGGCGGGGCTGTGCGTCACGCTCAACTCCGACGACCCGGCCTACTTTGGCGGCTACATCAACGACAACTTCGTGCAGAGCTTCGACGCATTGCCCATGCTGACATCCCGCCATGCTTACCGACTGGCGGCAAACAGCTTCGAAGCGAGTTTCGTGGATGCATCGCAAAAGCAACGCTGGTTGGCACAACTCGACAGCGTCTTTGCTGGGGCATGACGCGGCGTCGAGCGTGGTTCTGACGATGCATCGTCGGGTCCAACGGCGGCTTGCGGCGCAAAGCCGCCGAATACAAGCAGCCTTCACCGCAGAGGAACGAAGGACGCAGAGGTTCGCAGAGAAATCCAGGAAACGATTTGAATCCATTGCATTTCCTCTGCGCCAACTCTGCGTCCTCCGCTGCTCTGCGGTGA
>DASQFA010000357.1:0-2422 GCA_035633375.1 Rubrivivax sp. | reverse complement strand
GCATAAGCCTGCGCCAGCGGCACCGCACCTTCGGGCAGGCGGTTGCCGGCAAAGACCTCGGCGCCTTCCGTGCTGTCCAGCGCGGCCGCGTCCAGGCCCAGCTCGGTGGCAAGCTCGCGGTTCAGGAACAACAGCCGCGGCTCGGGCACCTTCGCGGGGGGCCAGGCCACGTACAGGCCTTCGAGTTCGCGGGCGTAGCTGTTGTCGAAGATGAAGTGGGCAGGCATGGTGGGCACCGGACAATGCGCCAGTGTGCCCGCGAGCGCAGGCCCGCACACTGCAACGCTGAAAAGACCCCCATGCTGCAAACCCTGAAGGAACTGTTCGGCGCGCTGCAGCCGCCCTCGACGGCGGCCGGCGCGCAGGCCGCGGAGCACACCTTGCAGCTGGCCACCGCGGTGATGCTGATCGAGGTGATGCGTGCCGACACCCATTTCGATGCCGCCGAGCGGCGCGCGGTGATCGACGCACTGCGCGCCAAGTTCGGGCTGGCCGACGACGAGACCGCGCGGCTCATCGAGCTGGCCGAACAGGCGCGGCGCGATGCCACCGACTGGTTCGAATTCACCTCGCACATCAACGCCCACTTCGACATGGCGGCCAAGATCCGCATGGTCGAGTACATGTGGCGCGTGGCCTATGCCGACGGCCACCTCAGCGAGCACGAGCGCCACACGCTGTGGCGCCTGTCGGACCTGCTGCACGTACCGCACGGCGCGTTTCTCCACGCCAAGATGCGCGCCAGGGACTAGGCCGGCGCCTGACACCCAGTTGCGTTCAAGGGTCAAGCCTGCAACGGCGGCTCGCGGCGCATAGCTGTCGTGGGTCCTTCATTGCGACGCTTACATTCGAACGCAAATCGTGCTGCACGCGGGCCGGCAATGGGCCGGCCGAGCAGGTACTTCGGCATCGCCCGGACGCCGTCAGCGGGCTTCGCGCCCGGCGTCCGACGACTTCATGGCCGAGCGCGCCACGCTGCTGGTTGATCCAGGCGATCTGACCCGGTGTCAGGTAGGGGGCCGTCCTGGCCGAGCAGGTAGCTGTTGATCTATCGCAGCCCGCCGCGGGCGTGGATTCGACCGCGGGCGATCAACCACTCTGCGGCGTTGATCGACACCATGGTCATGCCGTCCTCGTCCAACTGCCCCAACTGCCAGCCGCGCCCGAAGCGGCTCGGGGCTCCGCGTCCCTGCAGATGCAGGCCAGGTGCCGGGGTGCGGAATGCTTGCGCCGCTCAGTGCGCCAGCTTGAGCACCACCACGCCCAGCACGATGAGCGCCACGCCCAGAAAGCGCATCAGCGAGCTGGGGTCGCCCCAGAACACCACGCCCACCAGAAACGTGCCGGATGCGCCGATGCCGGTCCACACTGCGTAGGCCGTGCCCATGGGAATCTGCCGCTGCGCCAGCCACAGCAGCAGGCCGCTCAGGGCCATGAAGACCACCGCAACGGCGATGCCCGCCACGCGCGTGGCGGGCTCCTGCGCCATCTTCAGGCCCACCGGCCAGCCGATCTCGAACAGGCCCGCCAGGACCAGGTAGAACCAGCTCATCGTGCGTTCCCTCCCGCCTGCATGATCAAGCCACAGGCACGCCAGCATGCCTGATGCCGTTGAACTGCTCGCGTGGCGGTCGCAGGCCTAGGCGTGAAGCCCGGTCTGCAGTCATGCCGCACGTGCCGTGGAGACCAGTACATCGGTGCTGCCTTCGGCCAGCACGTGCTTGCTGACACTGCCCAGCAGCAGGTCTTCGGCGGTCGACTGGCCGTGCTTGCCCAGCACCACCAGGTCGCAGTCCTTGTCCTGCTCATGCTCGATGATGGAGGAGTTCGTTCAAAGGCCCTTTTCCCGTGACGATGGGATAGTCGGACCCGTCAGAGTCGAGGCCCTGAATGTGTTTCTTGTGGTCGACGGTGGCCGCTGAGCGCCGATGAACCCGGCCGTACGCGCCCAGCGAAGCGCTCGTTTGCGGGTTTACCCAAGCGACAGGGCCGCATTGCCCCGGCCCGAAAACCACGGGCGCAGCCGATCCCCCGGGGCCCGTGGTGCCAGGGCCGCTCAATCGACGGTGGTTGACTGCGCGCAGGCCGCCTGCAGCGCCTGGCCACGGGCTGGTGAGCGTGGCGGCGCACGGGCCAGCAGACCCAAGTGCGTGAGGATCTTCTCGATCACCGGCTGCTCCAGGATCGCGGCGATGATCTTGAGCTCGCCGCCGCGGGCAGTGCCCCAGGTCGAGATCGAACACGCGCTTGAGCAGCTTGGCCCAGCTCAGTCGCACCGGGCGGTGGTGCGCACAGTTCGCGTCGCACTCAGCGGGCCGTGCAGCCTGAGCGGGCGGCTCGGGCGCTTGCGGCACCACCAGCGCGCGCCGCTTGGCGTTGGGTGCCAGCACACCATGGAAGCGGATCAGGTGCAGCCGCGGCC
>DASQFA010000356.1:0-8471 GCA_035633375.1 Rubrivivax sp. | reverse complement strand
TTCGCTCAAGGCACCCAGCCAGGCCAGCGCCTTCTCGGTGGCCGGCGTGAGGTCGAAGTGCGGCTCGTCGGAGCCCGGCGGGTAGAACTTGCGCAGCCAGGCCTTGTCGTTGGCCGACCAGTCGTTCAGGTAGTCGAGCGCCGGCTTCGGCCAGCTGCCAGGCGCGCGCTGTTCGCGCACCGCGTAGAGCGTGTCGTCCAGCGCCGAGGCCAGTTCGGCCTGGTGGATCACACGCCGATTGGGCAACACGAACACGCGGTGCAGAAAGCTCGCCACCAGGGCTGCCGAATCGGCCTGCAGCAAGCGCCACGCCGGGTGTTGCCGGCGCAGGGCCTCGAGGGTGTCGAAGTCGAAGGACATGGGCCTTCGATCAAGCGGTGCCGCAAGGCATGCGCGAGAGCAGCGCTCGTGGACCGTGATGCCGCAGGCCTTGTTGCATGGGATGGATGGAGTGCATCGGGCTGCCATTGTCGGCCAGCCATGACGGGCCATTGCCAATTGCCAATTGCCAATTGCCAAGCGCCTGGCGTCGCCAGGCTGTTTGTGTTTGCGGCAGGCTGCACAGCATGGGTCCCGCCTCGGCCCTGCGCGCAGTTCTGCCCGCAGCAGCGTCACGAAACCGTCATTCAGCCAGCTTATTATTCCACGTCACTGGAATTGTCCAAGGATGCACCCGAGGCAACGACGCCATGAAAGTCGGCATCAACGGTATGGGCCGCATCGGCCGCCTGGCGCTGCGCGCCGCCATGGGGGCAGCACAGCGCCCGGCCGACGATCCGCGCGCCGCCAATCGGCTGCAGGTGGTGCACCTCAACGAGCTGAAAGGCGGTGCCGCCGCCACCGCCCACCTGCTGCAGTTCGACAGCGTGCAGGGCCGCTGGCGCGCCGACATCACCGCCGAAGCCGAAACGGCGATGCGCATCGACCAGCACAGGCTGGGCTTCTCGGCCTTTGCCAGCGCGGCCGAGATTCCCTGGGGCGATCTGGGCGTGGATCTGGTGCTCGAGTGCACCGGCAGGTTCCTCACCCCCGACACGCTGCAAGGCCATCTGCAGCGTGGCGCCAGGCGCGTCATCGTGGCCGCACCGGTGAAGGTGGGCGAGGTGCTGAACATCGTCGTCGGCATCAACCACGGCCTTTACGACCCGGCCAGGCACCGCATCGTCACCGCCGCGTCGTGCACCACCAACTGCCTGGCCCCGGTGGTCAAGGTGGTGCATGAGGCCATCGGCATCCGCCATGGCCAGATCACCACGATCCACGACCCGACCAACACCAACCTGATGGTCGACGCGCCGCACAAGGACCTGCGCCGCGCGCGCAGCGCCATGCTCAGCCTGGCGCCCACCACCACCGGCAGCGCCAGCGCGATCGCATTCATCTATCCCGAACTGAGGGGCAAGCTCGACGGCCACGCGGTGCGCGCGCCGGTGCTCAACGCCTCGCTCACCGACTGCGTGTTCGAATTGAAGCGCAACACCAGCGCCGAAGAGGTGAACCAGCTCTTCGCCCAGGCCGCGCACGGCGCGCTCGCCGGCATCCTGGGCTACGAGGAGCGCCCGCTGGTCAGCGCCGACTATGCCCGCGACACGCGCAGCGCGATCGTCGATGCCCTGTCCACCCTGGTCACCGACGGCAGCATGCTCAAGGTCTACGCCTGGTACGACAACGAGATGGGCTACGCCTGCCGCATGGTCGATCTGGCCTGCCACATGCAGGCTGCAGGCATCTGAGCGATGAAGACCGCACGCGCCTGGAGCGCCTGGCGCGCCCATCGCCGGGCCGCCCCCAGCGGGGCGACATCGCGCTCGGGGCGCGTGCGGCGCACCCACCGCCTGCGGGGCTGAGATGTCCACCGGCACGCGCCACTACGCCATCGTCACCGCCGCCTACTGGGGCTTTACGCTCAGCGACGGGGCGTTGCGCATGCTGGTGCTGTTGCACTTCTACCAGCTGGGTTACTCGCCCTTCACCCTGGCCTTCCTGTTCCTGCTGTACGAGGCGATGGGCGTGGTGGCCAACCTCATCGGCGGCTGGCTCGCCACGCGCTACGGCATCGCACGCATGCTGGCCGTGGGCCTGGCCACGCAGATCACCGGTTTCCTGCTGCTGTCGGCGCTGTCGCCGTCGTGGACGGTGACCCTGTCCGTGGCCTGGGTGGTGGTGGCGCAAGGCATCTGCGGCGTGGCCAAGGACCTGACCAAGACCGCCAGCAAGTCGGCCATCAAGCTCACCGCCGGCCAGGCCTCGGGCCAGCTCTTCAAATGGGTGGCGTTCTTCACCGGCAGCAAGAACGCCATGAAGGGCGTGGGCTTCTTCCTCGGCGGCGTGCTGCTGCAGGGCTTGGGTTTCCAGGCTGCGCTGTGGGCCCTGGCGGGCATGCTGGCGCTGGTGTTCATCGGCGTGGTGAGCTTCGTGCCGCCGTTGATGGGCAAGAGCAAGCCCTCCAGGTCGGCCAGGGAGCTGTTCGCCAAGAACCGCGGCATCAACCTGCTGGCCGCCGCACGCGTGGCGCTGTTCGGGGCGCGTGATGTCTGGTTCGTGGTCGGTGTGCCGGTGTTCCTGTACGCCTCGGGCTGGAGCTTCACCATGGTCGGCGCGTTCCTCGCGTTGTGGACCATCGGCTACGGCGCGGTGCAGGCCTTCGCACCCGCGCTGGTGCGGCGCAGCGACGACGGCCTGAGCACCGAGGTGCCGGCCGCGCGCTGGTGGTCGGCCGTGCTCGCCGTGGTGCCCATGGCGCTGGCCGTGCTGGTGGCCCTGCAGGTGCCGCAGCTGGAGTGGGTGGTGGTGGCCGGCCTGGGCCTGTTCGGCTTTGCCTTCGCCGTCAACTCTTCCGTGCACTCCTATCTGATCCTGGCCTATGCAGGCTCGGAGAAGGCCGCCGAAGACGTGGGCTTCTACTATGCCGCCAATGCGCTGGGGCGCTTCATCGGCACGCTGCTGTCGGGCCTGCTGTACCAGTGGGGTGGGCTGATCTACTCGCTGATCGGCTCGGCGCTGATGCTGAGCATCTGCTGGCTGGTCACGCTGGCGTTGCCGGTGCGCTTGCTGGTGCGCTCGAGCGCGCACGCCTCGAGCGCAGCGCACGATCCCTTTGCGGCCGCCAGCCGCTTGCCGGCATCGGCCGAGCAGGCCGCAGCGCGCGGCGAGGCGCGGCCTTGATCTCGCCACCCGGTTGACGATGAAGGTGCCCACATGATGCAAGAGCCGATTGCCGTGGCCGCGCTCGCCGCCCTGGCCCAGGGCATGCGCCTGCGCATCTTTCGCGCCCTGGTGGGCGCGGGTCCGCCGGGCCTGACGCCGGGCGCGCTGACGGCCACGCTCGACGTGCCCGCATCCACGCTGTCCTTCCACCTGAAGGAGCTGATGCAAGCCGGCCTGGTGACGCAGCAGCGTGACGGTCGGCACCTGATCTACCGCCCTTCGCTGGCGCAGATGAACGCGCTGCTCGGCTACCTGAGTGCGCACTGCTGCCAGGCCAGCGAGGCCGGTCTGTGCGAGCTGGCAGCGCCCCCGGACCGCGGGCGTTGCTGATCGACTCGTCACCAACTCATCACCGGCCCGCCATTTCCGTATCCACGCTGGAGCCCCAATCATGCGCGACAAGCCCTATCACGCTCTCTTCGTCTGCACCCACAACTCGGCACGTTCGATCATGGCCGAGGGCATCCTCAACAGCCTGGCGAACGGCCGCTTCCGCGCCTTCTCGGCGGGCAGCCATCCGGCCGGCCAGGTCAACCCTTTCGCGTTGAAGACACTCGCGTCGATGCACATTCCGAGCGACGGCTGTCGCAGCAAGGACTGGAACGAGTTTGCGCAGCCGGGCGCACCGCTGCTGGACTTCGTGATCACCGTCTGCGACAACGCTGCCGGCGAGGTCTGCCCGGTCTGGCCCGGCCAGCCGATGAGCGCACATTGGGGCGTAGTCGACCCCGGCGGCTTCGAAGGCAGCGACGCGCAGAAGGCCAAGTTGTTCTGGGACACCGCCGTGGTGCTCAAGCGGCGCATCGAACTGATGCTCGCGCTGCCGATGGCATCGCTGGACAGAATCTCCCTGCAACGCGCGGTCAAGGACATCGGCACGCGTTGAAACCTGGCCGCTGCCGCCCTGCCCGCAGCGGCTGCCGCGCCGGCGCCCACCGAGTGGCCGCCACGCCGTCACGCAGCCACGCAGCCACGCCGCCAAGGAGAATCCGCCTGGAGGTGCTCGTGCCGTAGTGCCACGGCTGCCGACATACGCGGAGATAGACTCCCTCTGCAGGCGCCCGATGCGGTGGCGGGTCTTTCGAGCCGGCCTGTCGCAGCCACCCCCTGTCGGGCGGCCTTTGCACCACCTACGAGCGCCGAGTCGGCACCCAGGATGAATCCGACCCCTTCACAACTCCGCCGCCTGACCCAAGCCACCTTGCCCTGGCGGCTGCTGCTGGGCCTGCTCATCATCACGGTCGGCGTGCTGGCGCTGACACCCGCCCCTGCGGTGGACCTGGGTCTGGGCTGGGACAAGCTGAACCACACGCTGGCTTTTGCCGCCCTGGCGTGGTGCGCCGTGCTGGGCTATCGCGCGCCCCGCGCGCTGCAATGGGCGCTGCTGGCCGGGCTGCTGGCCTTCGGCGGGTTGATCGAGCTGCTGCAGCAGTTCGTGCCGAACCGTTCGGCCGAATGGAGCGACCTGCTGGCCGACGCCATCGGCATCGGTGTCGGCGCCGTGTGTGCCGCCGTGGTGCTGCAACTGCGTCGTGAACCGGCGATATCAGGGCCTTGAACGCAGCGCCGCGTGTACCGCGATACCGCCGTGCGCGTGTACCGGCCCGGCGACTGAGCCCGCGCAGCCCGCCCGGCATGGCCGAGGGTATTCGCCCTTCGGCCCTTCAGCTCTTCGACGACCGCGTTCGCGCCGCATCGGCCGGCGCGGCTGGCGGATCGCCGGCCAGACCGGCGCCCATGCGCTCCATGGCATGCTGCACCGCCTGCTTCAACACCTTGGGCTTGAGCTGAAGCTTGTCGATGCACTGACCGTTCATCACCCCGGCCACGCCGTGCACGGTGGACCAGATGTACAGCGCGTCCAGATCCACCTTCTCGCGCGCCGCCGCGGCGTCGCCGTGCAGGCGCCGCAGCACGCCACGCAGGATGTCGAAGGCGTGCGTCGCGTCGGATACCAGGTCCAGTTGTTCGGCCGACTCCGGCCAGGTGGTGCTGAACATCAGCCGGTACTCCAGCGGATGTTGCTGCGCATAGCCCAGGTACTGCGCGCCAAGCGATTCCAGATCCTGCTCGGGATCGTCGAAGCGGGGTCGGGCGTCCAGGTGCGCCGCGAAGCGCTGGAAGCAGCGGCGCATGACCTCGGCCAGCAGATGGTCGCGGCTGGGGTAGTGCTTGTAGGGCGCTTGATGCGACACGCCTAGCTTGCGCGCCACGTCGCGCAGGCTCAAGTTCTCGATGCCGCGTTCGGCAATCACTTCCTGGGCCGCGACGATGCAGGCTTCGCGCAGTTCGAGCGGCGGTGCGGCCTCGGTCTTCTTGCGTGGCATGTGCGGCGATGTGGGTTCGTGGCCTGTGTCGAAGTTATCACAGGCTCGGGCGCAGTCACGGGCTCGAGCAGACCGTGACGGTTCAATCGGATGGCCGTTCTCCGGGCCGTCCGTGGTGCGCTGTCATGCCCTTCATCACCAGGGCAATGACCCGCACCTGGCCCCAGCGCGGCAGCATTGCCAGCGACCAGCCGAGCAGCTTGGACAGCCAGCCCGGCCGCACCGTGGTTCTGCGCCCCAGGGCCTGCATCGTCACGCGCGCCACCACCTCGGCCGGCAGCGCCTGCGCCATGCGCATGTCGGCGCGTGCCGCGAAGCCGCTGTCGATGGGCCCAGGCGCCGACGCGATCACGTCCACACCCAGCGCTGCCCACTCCGCACGCAGACCCTCGGCCAGCGTCTGCACATAGGCCTTGGTGGCCGCGTAGTGCGCCGCGCCCGGTGTGCCGTGGAAGGCCAGCAGCGAACTCATGAACACCACACCACCGCGCCCACGCTTGGCAAAGCGCGAACCGAAGTGCCAGGCCTGAGCCAGCACCGATGTGCAGTTCAGATCGGCCATCTCGGTTTCCACGCCCAGATCGGCAGCGCCACGAGCACGAGGTTCAAGCCGCTGGCGACGAGGTGGCGTGCAAACGCCTGGCCAATGCCGCCGCTGGCGCCGCTGGCGCGAAGCGCCCATCCAGTGAGCAACGTCTTCCAAGCCGTTCGGGGTGGCACTGGTGGTACTGCGGTCATCACGATTCTCCAGGTGAGGTGCACCGAACGCGGCTCCAGCAGTCGATGCGGGTTGACAGTGTCAACAACTGTAGGCACAATAGTAGACACTGTCAACCCAAAGACCGCAACCCACACCGATGATGCCGACCCCTTCCCACCCGAGCTCTGCGCCGGCATCGCCTTGGCACACCTTCTGGATCGCCCAGTTCCAGAGGCTGCGTGTCGTTCTGGCGCTTGGACGCACGGCCCTTGCGTGGCCCTGCGGCCACGGCGAAGGAGGCGCAGTGAAGGCGTGGTGGCGGGGCGCTTCGGCGGTGTTGCTGTCCACCCTGGCCGCGCTGCTCAATGCCTGCGCCATCGGCACGCCCTGGCCGCGGCTGGCGTCCGTTTCAGCGGGCGCTGCCGATGACACCGTGGCGCTGGTGCTCACCCGGGTGGTGGTCGATGCGAAGCAACGCGGCGAGTTCGACCGCCAGAACCGCCGGGTGCTGGCCAGCATGGATCAGCACGCGGGGCTGGTGGGCTATGCGGCGCGGCGCCAGTTGTTCGGCAACCAGGGCTGGACGATGAGTGTCTGGCTGAATGACGAAGCGCGTGCCGCCTTCGTGCGTTCAGCCGTGCACCGCGAGGCCATCGCCAGGAGCATGCCGGCGCTGCTGACGGTGGAGATCAAGCGCCTGACCGTTGCGCGCAAGGACTTGCCGGCCGATTGGGACGCCGTGCTACGCATGCTGGCCGACCCTGAAGGCCGGCGCAATTATCGGGAATGAAAGGCCGAGACATGTCGCATCGCCCCATCGCACCTGAGCGCCTTCACGCCTTGGCGGCTGCGGTCCTCGCGTTGGCAGCGGCGGGCTGCTCGACGCCCACAGCGCCCCTTCCCCCCGACACGGCCGCCGTGAAGCTGCCCTTCCGGCAAGACCCGGCTGCCGGCACAGAGGCGCTGGACGCCGCCACCTGGCGTGGCTTTGGCGACGCCGCGCTCGACAGCCTGGTCGAGCGCGCCCGCACCGCCAACCCGGACGTCCGCATTGCCGCGCAGCGCGTGCGCGAGGCGCGCGCCGGCAGCACCGCCGCGGCGTCTCGACTGTGGCCCACGCTGGCCGCTACCGGCTCATTGTCCGACCAGCGCAGCGGCCTGCCGGACGAGGTCAAGCGCGGTTCGCCGGACACGCAAGCCCGGCGCATCGGCATCGACCTGGGCTGGGAAGTGGACGTGTTCGGCGCGGCCAGCGCCGCGGCCGATGCCGCCGACCTCGACGTCCTTGCGGCGGTCGCCGGTGAGCAGACCGCGCAGTGGCTGGCCGGTGCCGAGACGGCGCGACAGTACCTGGTATGGCAGGGCGCGCGCCTGCGGCTGCAGCAATTGCAGGCGCTGCTGCAGGCCCAGCAGGACACCGAACGCCTGACGCGCAGCCGCCAGGCCGCCGGGCTGGCCAGCCGCTTCGACGTCAGCCGTGCCGCCGGCGAAGCCCAGGCACTGGCCGCGCAACTGCCGCCCACGCGCACCCTGGTGGCGGTCAGCGAACACCAGATCAACGTGCTGCTGGGTGTCGGCCCCGGTGAAGCGCTGCCCGAGCTGAACGCCGCCGTGCCGCCCGCGCTGCCCCAAGCGCCGCCCCTGATGGCCGGCCAACCCATCGAACTGTTGCAGCGCCGGCCCGACCTGCGCGTGGCGCAGCAACAGCTGATGGCCGAAGCCGCACGGCTGCGCGAGAGCCAGGCCGACCTGTGGCCCAAGTTCTTCATCGCCGCGGTGCTGGGCCAGCAGGGCCTGCGGCTGAACCTGCTGGACCTGACGCCCGTGCGCTACAGCAACGTGGCGCTGGCGTTCGCCGCGCCGTTGTTCAATGCCGGCCGGCTGCGCGCTGCGGTGGAAGGCCAGACGGCGCGCGAGCGCACGGCGACGCTGCGCTATGAGCGCGCCGTGCTCGCAGCCCTGCAGGACGTGGAGAACAGCCTGGTCGCGCTGCAGCAGGAGCGCGAGCGCGTGGCCGCGCTGGCGGCCGCCTTGGACAGCCGCCGCAGCAGCCTGCGCCACGCTGAATCGCTGCACCGCGAAGGTCAGATCGACCTGCTCGACCTGCTGGACGCGCAGCGTGCGCTGCGCGCCGCCGAGCTGGCCGACACCGACACACGCACGCTGCTGGCGCTGAGTGCGGTGCAACTGGTCAAGGCGCTCGGCGGCGGCTGGCTCAGCGCCGAGCCGGTCGCCGT
>DASQFA010000355.1:0-1589 GCA_035633375.1 Rubrivivax sp. | reverse complement strand
ATTGCCGCTGGCTACGTCGGCTGGGGCTGGCCGGGCGTGGTGCTCGGCATCACCCTGGTGGTGTTCTGGCTGCTGCTGCAGTTCAGCCGCTCGTTGCGCGTGCTGAAGAATGCCGCCGGCTCGCCGGTGGGCCATGTGGGCAGCGCCGTCATGTTGCACAGCAAGCTCAAGACCGGCATGTCGCTGATGCAGGTGCTGGTGCTGACCCGCAGCCTGGGCACGAGGTTGTGCGAAGCGCCCGAGCGCTGGGGCTGGGCCGACCCGGGCGGCGCGCGCGTCAGCCTGGTGTTCGAGGGCGGCAAGCTCAGCTCGTGGGAACTGACCCGCGACGAGGCTGCCGACGCGCCGCGGCCCCCCGCGGCCTGATGCAGCGCGCTCCGCGCCATGCAGGACGCGGCCCTTAGAATCGAACTCCACCCCCTTCTGCGAGGACGAACCATGTCCATGTCCGACCGCGACGGCAAGATCTGGATGGACGGCCAACTGGTGGAATGGCGCGACGCCAAGATCCACGTGCTGTCCCACACGCTGCACTACGGCTGCGGCGCCTTCGAGGGCGTGCGCGCCTACAACACGGTGCACGGCACGTCCATCTTTCGCCTGCGCGAGCACACCGAGCGGCTGTTCAACAGCGCCAAGATCCTGCGCATGAAGATCCCCTTCACGCTGGAGAAGGTGATGGACGCGCAGCGCGAGGTGGTGCGCGTGAACAGGCTGGAAAGCTGCTATTTGCGCCCGCTCACCTGGATCGGCTCCGAGAAGCTCGGCGTCAGCCCCAAGGGCAACACCATCCACCTGATGGTCGCGGCTTGGCCCTGGGGCGCCTATCTGGGCGAAGAGGGCATGAAGCGCGGCATCCGTGTCAAGACCAGCAGCTACACGCGCCACCACGTCAACATCACCATGACGCAGGCCAAGGCGGTGAGCAACTACACCAACTCGATTCTCGCCAACATGGAAGCCACCGAGGACGGCTACGACGAGGCGCTGCTGCTCGACGCCAGCGGCTTCGTCTCCGAAGGCGCGGGCGAGAACCTGTTCATCATCAAGAAGGGCGTGGTCTACACCCCCGACCTGTCGGCGGGCGCACTCAACGGCATCACGCGCGACACCATCTTCGCCATCTGCTCCGACCTCGGCTTGAAGCTGGTGGAAAAGCGCATCACCCGTGACGAGGTCTACATCTGCGACGAGGCCTTCTTCACCGGCACCGCGGCCGAGGTCACGCCGATCCGCGAGCTCGACCGCGTCGAGCTGGGCGCGGGCACGCGCGGCCCCATCACCGAGAAGATCCAGTCGGCCTTCTTCGACATCGTCAACGGCCGCAACCCCAAGTACGCCGAATGGCTGAGCCGGGTTTGAGCCGCCGCCGCGCCGCCCCTGGGCCAAGCCGCCCGCTCGCCGGGCCGGCACCCGCGGCGCCTTCGGGGCCCACAAGGAGCACCCCATGAGCCAGCAGAGCCCCGCCATCGAAGTCACCGCCAAGGACCTGCAGGGTCCGGGCGTGGTCTTCTGCCCGAACCCGAAGATGCCGCTGTGGAGCAACCACCCGCGCGTGTACCTCGACGTGGCCACCACCGGCGAAGGCA